>JBIKKK010000157.1:0-5267 GCA_044360385.1 Candidatus Nanopelagicales bacterium | reverse complement strand
AGTGCCGATCGCGGTGAGGCGGGCATCGACCTCGCTGTCCATCCTGCTCACGAAGAAGGAGGCAACCGACTGGATGGTCGAGAGGTCGTGGCCGTGAGCGTGCGCGCGTTCAAGTCCTGACATCCATGCATCGAGCACTTCGGCGTACCGCTCGACGCTGAAGATGAGGGTGACGTTGACGCTGATGCCCGACCCCAGGGTCTCGGTGATGGCGGGGAGGCCCTCTGCTGTGGCGGGAATCTTGATGAGGACATTGCCTCGATCCACCATGCCGTGAAGCAGGCGCGCCTGGAGGATCGTCGCATCGGTGTCGCGCGCGAGCCGGGGATCGACCTCGATGGAGACGCGTCCGTCGACGCCGTCGGAGGCGCGCCAAAGCGGTGCGAAGACGTCGCAGGCATCGCGCACGTCCGTGGTCGTCAGCGCGCGGACGGCATCGTCCACGGAGGCTCCCGCTTCGGCGAGCTCCTTCACCTGGGCGGAGTAGGCAGATCCTGCGCCCGAGAGCGCCTTGGCGAAGATCGTGGGGTTGGTGGTCACCCCGCGGACCTCGTCGTCGTCGATGAGGCGGGCGAGATCCCCGGAGGCGATGCGCCCCCTGTCGAGGTCGTCCAGCCAAATGGATACACCCGCGCGGGTGAGGTCCACGAGTGCCTGCGGCGCGGTCATCATGCTCCTTCCCGGGCCAGGAGGTCGCGCGCGGATGCGGCGACCGCCTCGGCCGTGATGCCGAATTTCTCCAAGAGCATGGCTCCGTCGGCGCTCGCACCGAAGTGATCGATGCCCACGGCGGCCCCACGGGGACCGAGATACTTCCACCATCCATACGTCGCACCGGCCTCCACGGCAACGCGGGCGGCACCGTCGTCGGGAAGCACGGACGCGCGGTAGGAGTCGTCTTGATCGTCGAACCACTCCAGGCACGGAGCGGACACGACCCGTGTGGGCACGCCTTCCTTCTCGAGGATCGCCTGGGCGGCGAGCGCCACCTGAACCTCTGAGCCGGTGGCGATGAGAATCGCTCGGGGTGTCGCAGATGCATCAGCGAGGACATATGCACCGCGCGCTGCCAGTGCGGCAGGAGCGTGAGTGGATCGGTCGATGACGGGCAGGCCCTGTCGGGAGAGGATCATGCCCGTGGGGGTTCCGCGGCGCAGGGCCTCGAGCCACATCTGAGCGGTCTCATTGCCGTCACAGGGGCGGGCGATGGCCAGGTCCGGGATGCCGCGCAGGGACCAGAGGTGCTCGATCGGCTGGTGTGTGGGCCCGTCCTCGCCCAACCCCACCGAGTCATGGGTCCAGACGTAGACGACAGAGGTCTGCATCAGGGCCGCAAGCCTCACCGCGCCTCGCATGTAGTCGGAGAAGACCAGGAATGTCCCGCCGAACGGGCGAGTGAGGCCTTCCAGCGCGATGCCATTGAGGATCGCTCCCATCGCATGCTCGCGAATGCCGAAGTGGATGATCCGACCGTAGGGGGAGGAGTCTCGTGCCCCGCTGCCCGCGGGCAGGAAGGAGAGTCCGCCGTCGATCGTCGTGTTGTTGGACTCGGCGAGATCGGCGGACCCACCCCAGAACTCCGGCATCACCTTCGCGATGGAGTTGATGACCTTGCCCGAAGCCGCACGCGTCGCGATCGAGGTGCCTGCCTCGAAGACGGGCAGGGCATTTGCGATGTCAGACGGGAGCTCGCGCGCGAGGAGACGATCGAGCAGGGCTGCGCGATCGGGGTAGCGTCGACGCCACCCTTGGTAGGAGACATCCCACTCGCGGTGCAGCTCCGCACCGCGATCCGCGACCTTGCGGGCATGCTCGAGCACACCCGTGGGCACCTGGAAGTCAACTGAGGGATCGAGCCCGAGCACCGTCTTTGTTGCCGCAACCTCGTCGGCACCGAGGGCAGCACCGTGTGCCTTTGCGGTGTTGCGTGCCTGCGGGGCAGGCCAGGCCATGGTGCTGCGCATCGCAATAAAGGTCGGGCGTTCCTGCTGATCGCAGGCCGCCTCAAGGGCGGCGCTGAGCGCCAAGACGTCGATGTCGCCGTTAGGGGCCATGCCGACGTAGTGGACATTCCAGCCGTAGGCCTCGTAGCGCCCCACGACATCCTCGGTGAAGGCCACGGCGGTATCGCCCTCGATGGAGATGTGGTTGTCGTCCCAGATCACGGTGAGGTTGGCGAGGCGCTGCACCCCAGCGAGGGAGGACGCCTCTCCGGAGATGCCCTCCTCCAGGTCTCCATCGGACGCGATGACCCACACGCGATGGTCGAAGGGACTGAATCCCCACGGGGCGTCCGGGTCCAGGAGGCCGCGCTGGTAGCGCGAGGCCATCGCCATGCCCACGGCCGTGGCGATCCCCTGGCCGAGCGGCCCCGTCGTCGTCTCGACGCCGACCGTGTGGCCGTACTCGGGGTGACCCGGTGTCAGGCTGCCCGCTTTGCGAAACGACTTGAGGTCGGAGAGCTCGAGCCCGTAGCCGGAAAGGAAGAGCTGGATGTACAGCGTGAGGCTCGAGTGTCCGCAGGAGAGGACGAATCGGTCCCTGCCGAGCCACGACGGGTCGTGCGGGTCGTGGCGAAGGAAGCGCTGAAAGAGCAGGTAGGCGGCGGGTGCGAGGCTCATCGCGGTGCCGGGATGCCCGTTGCCCGTGCTCTGGACCGCATCCATCGCGAGGCCCCGAACGGTGGCAACGGCACTGCGGTCCATGTCATCCCACGTGAGGGGGCCTTCTCCGATGAGCGGACGGGGCTGGGGCACGGGCTGGGTATCGGTCACCCCGGAAGCCTAGCGACGGGACCTGCGGTTGCACGTGGCATCGTTAGACTGCAAGAGGAAGTTCCGGATTCCTTAGCCCGCGGTCCACTTGCCGCGGCCCAACGAGGGGACGCCATGGCCCAGGTCGAGCAGAGGCCTGGCGGCAGCGACCTCTCGGGCTGGCAGACCATCCGCCACTACGTCGCCATCACGAAGCCGCGCATCATCGAGTTGCTCCTGGTGACGGCCATTCCGTCGATGATCCTGGCGGCCCAGGGCTGGCCCGACCCTGTGACGGCCATCGCCGTGATCGTGGGAGGCATGCTCGCTGCGGGTGGCGCCAACGCCTACAACAGCGTCTACGACCGCGACATCGACGCGCTGATGGCTCGCACCCACGCGCGCCCCGTGGCGACCGGGGCGGTCTCGGTGCGCGGGGGACTTGTCCTCGCGACCATGCTGTCGATCGCGAGCGTTGTGGTGCTGGCGACCTTCGCCAACCTGCTCTCGGCTGCATTGGCGATCGTGGCCATTGCCTTCTACGCGGTCGGCTACACCATGCTGCTGAAGCGACGGACGTCGCAGAACATCGTCTGGGGTGGGGCCGCCGGGTGCATGCCTGTGCTCATCGCCTGGTCCGCTATCACGGGCTCCCTGTCGTGGACACCGGTCGTGCTGTTCCTCATTGTTTTCTGGTGGACGCCGCCGCACTACTGGCCGCTGTCACTGCGCTATCGGGACGACTACGCCGCTGCAGGGGTCCCCATGCTGCCGGTTGTCAGCGACATCCGATCGGTGACGAGGAGCATCGTGATCTGTTCGTGGGTCATGGTCGCGACGTCGCTGATCCTCATCCCCGTGGCGCCCATGGGGTGGGTGTATTCCCTCTCGGCAGTCGTCCTCGGCGCGGTCTTCCTGACGGAGGCACATCTTCTGCGCCGGCGTGCCCTTGCGGGTGCGGAGGATGTCCGGCCAATGCGCCTCTTCCACTGGTCGATCACCTACCTCGCGCTCCTCTTCCTTGCGGTCGCGATCGATCCCTTCGTGACTGTTTAGTCAGCGGGGACGAGGCCGCGCGCCCGCAGGCTAAGCACGACGAAGACAGCCATCATCCACACGAGGCATGCGCCCAGCATGTGGATCGCGACGAGCACCCAGGGCAGGCCGCTGAAGTACTGCGCGTAGCCGATCAAGCCTTGGACCAGCGCCACCGCGAGGAGGGTGAGGGTGAGCGTGATCGTGCGGCGGGGCGCATGAGTGATCCGCAGGGCAACGAGGAGTCCGATGGTCAGACCGAGGAAGAGCAGGACGGAATCCGCGTGCAGCCACGCGACCGTCCGCGGGTCGACGCCGAAGCGTGCCTCCGTGTCGGCGTCGCCTGAGTGCGGCCCGCTCCCGGTCACCACGACGCCGAGCACCACGACCACCGCCGTCACCAGAAGGAGGGCCCAGGCCAGCAGGCGCACCTCCGGTCGGACCAACTGCGCCACGGGGCGGTCGCCGGATTCACCGGATCTCACGACGAGGACGACACAGCCGGCAATGATCGCGATGGACACGAGGAAGTGAGCGGACACGGCCCAGGGGTTGAGGCCCGTGAGGACGGTGACTCCGCCGAGTACCGCCTGTACGACAGTCCCGACGATGGGGATCGCCGCAAGGGCGAGGAGCGGCCCGCGAGCGTCCCCGCCTGATCTGCGCTGGCGCCGCCACCAGGCGAGGGCGCCGAGGATCGCCGCCAAGGCGAGCGCCGCAAGTACGAAGGTGAGCAGGCGGTTGCCGAATTCGACGTACTTGTGCCAGGCCTCCTCCTGACGTGACGTGGGGATGTAGGAACCCTCCACGCACTCGGGCCAGGTGGGGCAACCGAGGCCCGAGCCGGTGAGGCGCACGATGCCTCCCGTGACGACGATCCCGATCTGCGCTACGAGATTGGCGATGAAGATCCCGCGCAACCAGCGTGGCGCCCGTGCTCCTTGGCGAGAAGTGGTTTCGGTGGGGTGGGTGTCCGCCGTCATGTATCGAGCCTATGACGGAAGCGCGGAGGCGGCGTGCCGGGAGAGCCCGCCCACCGGAACCACGCAGTCAGCTCCAGCGGAAGGTGCGTACCGCGATGATCAGGCCTGCGATGCCCCAGACAGCCACCAGGACGGCATCCACGACGAGCGAGCCGGCCGCGGCCCCGGTGACACCAGCACCCCATCTGAGCAAGTCGCCGAGCGCAGACGAAGGGAGGAACGCCACGATCGTGGCGATCGGGCCCGGGAGGTCCGTGGCCGGAAACGTCGTGCCACCGACAACCACGAGGAGGAGAAACACGGCGTTGGCGATGGCAAGAGTGGCCTCGGCCCGCACCGCGCCCCCCAGGGCGAAGCCCAAGGCCGCAAAGGCCAGCGTGCCCAGGATGGCCACGGGGATAAGGGTCAGGGCCGCCAGGGAGGGGCGCCAACCCAACGCGAGCGCCGTGCCGGCCAAGAGGACGAGCTGGATTCCCACCATGGCCAATGCTGCGAG
>JBIKKK010000156.1:0-5275 GCA_044360385.1 Candidatus Nanopelagicales bacterium | reverse complement strand
TCGACTCATCTGATGAATCCTGATCCCCGTCCAAAGGGACGCCGCCCATGTCCGGCAGGTCCGTTGGCGGGCGCGGATCACGGCGGTTCGGGTGGCTCCACGCCGCGCCAGCGGCGACGCGGAGTCCAACCTCCTGCTACTCAGGCCCTAGCGGAACCCAGGTGGGCGCGCGCTCTCGGCGTGGCCCTCGATCGCGCGCAGGCCGGCCTCGAGGTGGCGGATCTCCGTCACGCCGTCGACCCGGTCGCGTGACCCTGCGGGCACGAGGATGCGCTTGAAGCCCAGCCGCCGCGCCTCTGCGACGCGCTGCGCGAGGAAGGGCACCGGCCGCACATCGCCCGAGAGCGCGATCTCGCCGATGGCGAGCACATCGGAGGGGATCGCCGTCTCGAGCTGAGCCGAGGCGATAGCCAGGCACACTGCGAGATCCGATCCTGGGTCAGAGATCTGCGCACCGCCCACGGTCGCGACGAAGATGTCGCGCTGCGACAGGGCCTTTAAGCCCGCCTGCGCGGTGACCGCGGCGAGAGTGACGACACGAGTGGTGTCCAGGCCGGTGACCGTGCGCCTCGCCACCGGGCCGCCATCGGGGGAGACGAGCGCCTGGATCTCCGCGAGGAGTGGTCGACGCCCCTCCATCGTCACGGTCACGCAGGTGCCGGGCACGGGAGTGTCCCGCTGACCACGGAAGAGTTCGGAGGGGTCGACGACCTCGGCCAGGCCGGTCTCGGTCTGCTCGAAGGCGACGATCTCGTCGGCGGGGCCGTAGCGATTCTTGACCGCGCGCAGCAGCCGTAGCGCGGTGGTGCGCTCGCCCTCGAAGGTGAGCACGGTGTCGACGAGGTGTTCCAGCGCACGCGGACCCGCGATGGAGTTGTCCTTGGTCGACTGGCCGATGAGGAGCATCGGGATGCCGCACTGCTTGGCCGTGCGCGTGAGCGCCTGCGTCACCTCGAGGACCTGCGACACGCCACCCGCGCGGCCCTCGAGCTCCGAGCTCGAGATGGTCTGGACGGAGTCGACGATGATGAGCGCGGGTCGATGGTGATCGAACTGGCCGAGGATCGTGAAGAGGTCGTTGTCGTCGGTGACGAAGAGCCGGTCGGAGACCGCTCCGATGCGCCGTGCGCGAAGCGCGATCTGGTCAGCCGACTCCTCGCCGGAGGCGTAGAGGACTGATCCGGGATTGCGCTGGGTGAAGGCATGCGCCACCGCGAGCAGCAGGGTCGACTTGCCGACTCCGGGCTCGCCCGCGACGAGCACGACCTGTCCAGCGACCAGACCGCCGCCCACCACGCGATCGAACTCGCCCGCGCCTGTGGGCAGGCGACGCACACGCTCGTCGGCGATCTCCGTGACGGGCTGCGCGGGGCGCACCGCGGCCGCGGCCTTGCCCGACTTGGCGGCCTTGGTGGTCGGCGCCGCAGCGACCTCAGCGACGGTGCCGAACTCCTGGCACTTGGGGCAGCGGCCCACCCAGCGCAGCGACGTCGCACCGCAGGCGTTGCACTGGTAGGAGACGCTCGACTTGGCCACGTCGGCAGGCTACGCGCCCGCTCCGACTCTCGCCGGTCCAGTCGTTCTCCGGGCGAAAAGGTTCACCCGGTGGCACCTTTCGACCATAGAACGGAGAGGAGGCTTACTGCGGATCGGCGGGGTGGGGAGCGAGCGCCTGGCGCGCCTTGCCGCGCGCGTTCATCAGGGCCTCCTCGTGCGCCTGGCAGTACTCCACCAGGACGGCGTAGGCCTTCTTGCCCATGAGCTCGACGAGCTCGTCGCGGTTGGTGATGTAGACGGGCTCCGAGGCGATGTGCGCCTCGGTGTTGCCGCTGCAGTACCAATCGAGGTCGTGACCACCCGGGCCCCAGCCGCGGCGATCGAACTCCGTGATGGAGACCAACTGCACCTTGGTGTCGTCCGGGCGCTCGACCTCGTCGTAGGCGCGGCGGATCGGCAACTGCCAGCAGACATCGGGCTTGGTCTTGACGAAGGAGATGCCCTCGCGCAGAGCGAGGCCGTGCAGCGCGCAGCCCTCGCCGCCTTCGAAGCCGGGCCGGTTGAGGAAGATGCAGCCACCGTCGACCACGCGCGTCTTGCGCTCGCCATCACCTGACTTCACGGTCGTGCCCTTGCGGTGGCCGATGTCGTAGAACTGCCAGTGCTCCGGATCGAGCTTGGCGGCCCACTTGAGGGTGCGCTTCTCATCGGACTTGTCCGTGAAGTGCGCCCCCTGGGTGCAGCAGCCGCTGTCGGGAGCCGTGTCGTAGATCCCCTTGCAGCCGCGGCCGAAGATGCAGGTCCACTTGGAGGTGAGCCAGGTGAGGTCGATGCGATAGCGACGGCTCTTCTTGCCGGGGTCGTCGAACTCGACCCAGGCACGGGGGAAGTCAAGGGGGACCTCAGGCACCCGCTGACCCTAGCGTGCGTCGGCGGGTCCACCACTGCATGGCGCCCGGTGAGCGAGTAGCGTGCAGCCGTGCGCCTGGGAGTGCTCGACATCGGCTCCAACACCGTTCACCTGCTTGTCGTTGACGCGCATCAGGGTGCGGCGCCTCTCCCCGCCTGGAAGTCGAAGATCTCGCTGCGCCTGGCCGAGCACCTGGGCGCGGATGGCCGGATCGACGATCACGCGCTCCACGAGCTCCTCGCCTTCGCGGGGCAGTCCCGCCAGACCGCGGAGGACCTCGGCGTCACGGAGTTCCTCGCCTTCGCCACCTCGGCCGTGCGCGATGCCCCCAACGGGCTCGAGGTGCTCGCCGCCGTGCGCGAGCGCACCGGCATCGAGGTGGAGGTCCTCAGTGGCGAGGAGGAAGCACGGCTGACATTCCTCGCGGTGCGCCGATGGTTCGGCTGGTCGGCCGGACGCATCCTCGTGCTCGACATCGGCGGTGGCTCGCTCGAGCTCGCCTCCGGTGCCGACGAGGAGCCCGACGTGGCGCTGTCACTGCCGCTGGGTGCCGGCCGCCTCACGCGCGATCTGCTCGATGGCGATCCGCCGGGGGAGGAAGCCGTGCGGGAGGCGCGCCGCGTCGTGCGGGCCAGTCTCGGGACCGTGATCGGCCGGCTCCTGCGTGCCGGCGAGCCACGGATCTGCGTGGCGACGTCCAAGACTTTCCGCCAACTCGCGCGCATTGCCGGAGCCGCGCCGTCCAACGATGGCTACTTCGTGCGGCGCACTCTCTCCCGCGACGACGTGCGCGCGTGGGTGCCCAAGCTCGCGGCGATGACCGCGGCGGAGCGCACGCGCCTCCCGGGTGTCTCTGACTCCCGCGCGGCCCAACTGCTCGCGGGTGCGATCGTCGCGGAGTCGGCGATGGACCTGCTCGGTGTCGAGGAGCTCGAGATCGGGCCGTGGGCACTACGCGAGGGCGTGATCCTCAGGCGCATCGACGGTCTGGACTCATGAGTCAGGCCACCGCGCTCACCGGACTGACGTCCGAGCAGGTCGCCGAGCGCGTCGCGCGCGGTCAGACCAATGACGCTCCCGACCCGCGCAGTCGCAGCCTCGCGAGCATCATCCGTGCCAACACTCTGACGTGGTTCAACGCCCTCATCGGCTCGCTGTGGGTCGTCATGTGGTTCGTCGCGCCCTTCCAGGACTCGCTCTTCGGCTTCGTCATCGTGGCCAACTCCCTCATCGGGATCGTGCAGGAGTACCGCGCCAGCCGCGCGCTCGCCAAGCTCTCGGTCATCGGCGAGGCCAGGCCCCTTGTGCGGCGCAATGGCGAGGATGTCGAGATCCGGCCGTCCGAGGTCGTGCTCGACGACCTCGTCATCCTGCGCTCCGGCGATCAGCTCGTCGTCGATGGCGAGGTGGTCGAGGGCGAGGGCCTCGAGATCGACGAGAGCCTCCTCACGGGCGAGGCGGATCCGGTCGACAAGTCCGTGGGCGACACCGCGATGTCCGGCTCATTCGTGGTCGCAGGGTCGGGGATGTACGTCGCCACGCGGGTGGGCCGCGACTCCTTCGCGGCCGGTCTGACCGCCCAGGCGAAGCAGTTTGCCCAGACGCGCTCCGAGCTGCGCGATGACATCAACCGCTTCATCCGCATCGCGTCGTACATGATCCCGCCCGTCGGGATCCTGCTCCTCGTCTCGCAGCTGCGTGCCAACCAGTCCGTGGACGAGGCCATCCGCGGCACCATCGCCGGTGTCGTGACCATGGTCCCGGAGGGACTGGTGCTGCTCACGAGCATTGCGATGGCCGTCGCCGTGGTGCGCCTGGCGCAGCGCAAGGTGCTCGTGCAGGATCTGCCCGCGGTCGAGGTCCTCGCGCGCGTCGACACCGTGTGCGTCGACAAGACGGGCACGCTCACCGAGCCCGGCATGGCGGTTACGGATGTCGAGGTCCTCGATGACAGCGCAGACGTGGCCGGAGCCCTCGCCGCGCTGGGGGCCTCCGAGGAGTCACCCAATCCCACGCTCCAGGCCGTCGCCCGCGCCTATCCCGAGCCGCAGTGGACGCTGCTCGACACCATCGCCTTCTCCAGCGCGCGCAAGTGGTCGGCCGCGACCTTCCAAGATCACGGCACCTGGCTGCTCGGCGCACCCGAGGTGATCCTCGGCGACACCCATCCCGAGGTGCGCGAGCGCGCCGAGTCGCTGGCGGCGCAGGGCTCGCGCGTCCTGCTGCTCGCCCGCACGCGCGGTGCGGCCCCCGATGCCGAGGCAGGCCCCGGCGAGGCCGACCCGGTCGCCCTCATCGTCATCGACCAGCGCCTGCGCCCCGATGCAGCCGAGACGGTCGGCTACTTCCTCGAGCAGGACGTCGCCGTCAAGGTCATCTCCGGTGACAACCCCGCGACCGTGGGGGCGATCGCCACGCAGGCGGGCGTGCCGGGTGCCGGGGACCCGGTCGATGCGCGCGAGCTCAGCGAGGATCCGGCGGAGCTGGCCGACCCTGTCGACCAGCACTCGGTCTTCGGTCGCGTGACCCCCGCGCAGAAGCAGGCCATGGTCGGAGCGCTGCACCTGCGGCATCGCACGGTGGCGATGACGGGCGATGGCGTCAACGACGTCCTGGCACTCAAGCAGGCGGATCTCGGCATCGCCATGGGATCGGGCTCGTCGGCGACGCGCGCGGTCGCTCAGCTGGTGCTGCTCGACAACAAGTTCTCGGTCATGCCGGACGTCGTGTCCGAGGGACGACGGGTCCTCGGCAATATCGAGCGCGTCGCGGACGTCTTCCTCACCAAGACCTTCTATGCCACGATCATCTCGGCCTTCATCGGCCTCACCGTCCTCTTCTCCTTCTCGGCGACGGGCGAGCCGCTGG
>JBIKKK010000155.1:0-5293 GCA_044360385.1 Candidatus Nanopelagicales bacterium | reverse complement strand
GCCGGGCCCTTGCGAGGCATCAGCCCTTCTCCTTCTTCGCGCCGTAGCGGGAGCGAGCCTGCTTGCGGCCCTTCACGGCCTGGGTGTCGAGGGCGCCGCGAATGATCTTGTAGCGGACGCCGGGGAGATCCTTCACGCGACCACCGCGGACGAGGACGATCGAGTGCTCCTGGAGGTTGTGCCCCACGCCCGGGATATAGGCCGTGACCTCGACCCCCGAGGAGAGGCGGACACGGGCGACCTTGCGCAGCGCCGAATTCGGCTTCTTGGGCGTGGTCGTGTAGACGCGCGTGCAGACGCCCCGGCGCTGGGGGCTTCCCTTCAGCGCGGGCGTCTTGCTCTTCGAGACCTTGTCCTGCCGGCCCTTGCGGACCAACTGCTGGATCGTGGGCACTACGTCTCCTCGTCTGTCCTACCTGTGTGTCCGTTTTGCCTGGTTTCTCCCACCCCCGCACCCGGGTGTGTCGCGCCCCTAGCGGAGCCCTACACCCTCGAGCAAAGCTGGAGGAAAACCAGCGCACGCGACCGATCACTCGGCCCGGCACGCGCGTGAACCCGGGGCAGGCCCCGGGCACGGGGAGTAAAGATACCTGACCGGTCCTTGACGACCAAATCGGGGGTCGGCCCCTCACGGGAAGGGCCTCAGAGAGACCCCTCACGCTCCAGCTTCGGGCCCTCCCCCTCCCGCTGCAGGCCCCTTACCCTCGAACCTTTGGTAGATATCGACCTGGCCTTTGGTAGATATCGACCTGGCCTTTGGTAGATATCGACCTGGCGGGGCTCTTTCCACCCAAAGTTCCGCTAGCCATAGCGGATGAGCCCGACAGGGGCGGCTTAGCCGACCCGCCGGGCCGACCCTGGCCCGCGGGCAATACGTGCCGAACCTGGGAATGGACCAACTCCGTGACGAAAGCGCCGTGCAGCGACGATTTCGTCCCGGAGTTCGTTACTCCTTACCCCTAGGAGCTCGCCGTACCCCTAGGAGGTCGATCCCGACGCCGCCCCAAGGACGAGGGCAACGAGGAAGATCGCCCCGATGATCACCACGATGGCCGCGTAGAGGCCGATGTTGACCCAGGCGACAACTTTGGTGGCCGTGTTGAGGCCCTCACCGCCCACACGGCCCTGCGACGCGGCGATCTCATCGCCGGACTTCTTGGCCAGCACGAGGGCAACGATCGCCAGCACGATCGGGCACAGGATCCATGAGGCGACCGCCAGGACGAGGCCGACGATCGCACTGGTGGAGGTGGCCACCGCCGAGACGTAGCCCTGCGCCGGGTAGCCGGGCGCCGGCGGATAGCCGTAGCTCTGCGCCGGGTAGCCGGGCGCCGGCGGATAGCCGTAACCCTGGGCCGGGTAGGGCGATGGGTAAGCGGGAGCGACCGGGGGCTGGCTGGGAGCACCCGGGGCCGGAGGCGTCTCCCCCGCGGCATGGGCAGGCCACACGGGGGGCGGTGACTGCGGGGCGGCCGGCGGGACGGCCGGCGCGGGCGGCGGGACGGGTGGAGGGGGCGGGGTCGGGCCGCCCGGCGGGGTCACGGCCGGTCCGCCCACGGGCGGAGTGGGGTACTGGCCGGAAGCCTCGGGCGTGGGCTGCTGATCGCTCATGGGAGTCAGCGTAGGTCAGCGCGGGTCCTCGAAGCAGGGTCAGGACCCTGGGAGCAGGCAAATCGTCAGACAGGCCAACCTGAGGGCGGGAAGAAAGCGAGAGGGGCGCGCACCTTGCGGTACGCGCCCCTCTCGACTGAATTGGATCAGCGGTAGTTGCCGTAGTCGAACTCCTCCAGCGGCACGGCCGGGCCGGAGGCGGCGCCGAAGCCGCCGTAGTCGAAGTCGTCGTACCCGGAGAAGGTGGCGTACATCGCCGCCTTCGCCTCCTCCGTGGGCTCGACCTTGACGTTGCGGTAGACGGGCATGCCCGTGCCGGCCGGGATGAGCTTGCCGAGGATGACGTTCTCCTTCAGGCCCAGAAGCGGATCGCTCTTGGCGTGGATCGCCGCATCCGTGAGGACGCGGGTCGTCTCCTGGAACGATGCCGCCGAGAGCCAGGACTCCGTGGCGAGCGAGGCCTTGGTGATGCCCATCAGCTCCGGTCGCCCGGCGGCGGGGGTGCCGCCCTCGGCCACCACACCGCGGTTGCCGGCCTCGAAGAGACCGCGCTCCACCAGCTCGCCCGTGAGGAAGCCCGAGTCCCCGGAATCGATGATCGTCACGCGCTTGAGCATCTGGCGGACGATGGTCTCGATGTGCTTGTCGTGGATCGACACGCCCTGGGAGCGGTAGACGTCCTGCACCTGGTCGACCAGGTGCAGCTGCACCTGGCGCTGACCGAGGATGCGCAGCACCTGCTTGGGGTCGATGGCACCGACCGTGAGCTGCTCGCCGACGGCGACGTGTGCGCCGTCCTCGACCAGCAGGCGCACGCGCCTCGGCACGGTGTAGGCGATCTCCTCGGAGCCGTCGTCGGGCACCACCACGAGCTTGCGGGCCTTGTCGGTCTCCTCCACGCGTACCCGACCAGCGACCTCGCTGATCGGGGCCACACCCTTGGGGGTGCGCGCCTCGAAGAGCTCGACCACGCGAGGGAGACCGTGGGTGATGTCCTCGCCTGCCACGCCACCTGTGTGGAAGGTGCGCATGGTGAGCTGCGTGCCGGGCTCGCCGATCGACTGCGCGGCGATGATGCCGATGGCCTCGCCGACGTCGACGAGCTTGCCCGTCGCGAGTGAGTCGCCGTAGCACATGGCACACGTGCCGACCTTGCTCTCGCAGGTGAGCACGGAGCGCACGCGGATCTCGCCGACGCCGGCCTCCGCGATGCGCGCGAGGGTGGGCATGTCGAGAATCGTGCCCGCGGGCGCAATCACGACACCATCGGCCTCGACGTCGCGAGCGAGAGCGCGCGACGCCACCGACGTGTCGAGGTTGTCGACCAGGCGCATGCCGCCTTCACTGGGCGCGGCGATGGTGACGACGAAGCCGCGATCGGTCTCGCAGTCGACCTCTCGGACGATGACGTCCTGGGACACGTCGACGAGACGGCGCGTGAGGTAGCCGGAGTCGGCCGTGCGC
This sequence comes from Candidatus Nanopelagicales bacterium, assembly GCA_044360385.1. GTDB lineage: Bacteria > Actinomycetota > Actinomycetes > S36-B12 > S36-B12 > Mxb001. The sequence goes on along the minus strand of JBIKKK010000155.1, from coordinate 2,218 downwards.
AGTGCAGTGTCGGCGAGGCCCTTGCGGGCGCCGTGAGTCGAGATGAAGTACTCGAGCACGGACAGGCCCTCGCGGAAGTTGGACTTGATCGGGCGGGGAATGATCTCGCCCTTGGGATTCGCCACGAGGCCGCGCATGCCGGCGATCTGCCGGACCTGCATGAAGTTTCCGCGGGCGCCGGAGTCGACCATCATGAAGACGGGGTTTTGACGCGGGAAGTGATCCTGCATGGCCCGAGCAACCTCGTCTGTGGCTCGCGTCCAGATCTCGATGAGCTCCTGGCGGCGCTCGGAGTCGGTGATGAGACCGCGCTCGTACTGCGCCTGGACCTTCGCCGCACGCTCCTCTGCCGCCGCGAGCAACTCCGCCTTCTGCGGGGGTGTCACGACGTCATCGATGGAGATCGTCACTCCAGCACGAGTCGCCCAGTGGAAGCCGAGCTCCTTGAGCGCATCAAGCGTCGCGGCCACGTCAACCTTGGGGTAGCGATCGGCCAGCTGGTTGACCAGCGCACCGAGTGCCTTCTTGTCGACCTGGTAGTCGACGTACGGGAAGTCAGCCGGGAGCGCCTCGTTAAAGATGGCGCGGCCGAGCGTCGTCTGAAGGACGAACGGATCGCCCTGGCTCCAGCCCTCGGGCGCCGTCCAGCCCTCGGGCGGCACGACACCGGTGAGGCGCAGGCGCACGGGATTCTGAAGTCCAAGCAGGCCACGATCGAAGGCCATGACACCCTCGGAGAGCGAGGAGTAGGCCGGGATCTCTTCACCCGGCGTGGCTCCGGCCATCGTGAGGTTGTAGATGCCGAGCACCATGTCCTGGGTGGGCGTGGTGATCGGGCGACCGTTGGCCGGCGACAGGATGTTGTTGCTCGAGAGCATGAGGATGCGCGCCTCAGCCTGCGCCTCTGCCGACAAAGGCAGGTGCACGGCCATCTGATCGCCGTCGAAGTCGGCGTTGAACGCCGTGCAGACCAGAGGGTGGATCTGGATGGCCTTGCCTTCGATCAGCTGGGGCTCGAAGGCCTGGATGCCGAGGCGGTGCAGCGTGGGTGCGCGATTGAGCAGCACGGGGTGCTCGGCGATGACCTCTTCGAGCACGTCCCACACGACCGGACGCGAACGCTCGACCATGCGCTTGGCGCTCTTGATGTTCTGCGCGTGGTTCAGGTCGACGAGGCGCTTCATCACGAAGGGCTTGAAGAGCTCGAGCGCCATCTGCTTGGGCAAGCCGCACTGGTGCAGCTTGAGCTGCGGGCCGACGACAATGACCGACCGGCCGGAGTAGTCGACGCGCTTACCGAGGAGATTCTGGCGGAAGCGACCCTGCTTGCCCTTGAGCATGTCGGACAGCGACTTGAGCGGACGGTTGCCAGGACCGGTGACGGGGCGGCCGCGGCGGCCGTTGTCGAAGAGTGCGTCGACAGCTTCCTGGAGCATGCGCTTCTCGTTGTTGACGATGATCTCTGGCGCACCAAGGTCGAGCAGGCGCTTGAGTCGGTTGTTGCGGTTGATCACGCGTCGGTAGAGGTCGTTGAGGTCGCTCGTGGCGAAGCGGCCACCGTCGAGCTGGACCATGGGACGCAGGTCCGGCGGAATGACGGGGACCGCGTCGAGCACCATGCCCAGGGGCGAGTTGGTGGTGTTGAGGAACGCCGAGACGACCTTGAGGCGCTTGAGGGCACGGGCCTTGCGCTGACCCTTGCCCGTGGCAATCGTCTCGCGCAGCGACTCGGCCTCGGCCTCGAGGTCGAAGGTCTGCAGGCGCTTCTGGATCGCGGCGGCGCCCATGCCGCCGTCGAACCAACGACCGTAGCGATCGCGCATCTCGCGGTAGAGGATCTCGTCGCCCTCGAGGTCTTGGACCTTCAGGGTGCGGAATCGATCGAAGACCTTGTCGAGGCGCTCGATCTCGTTATCGGCGCGGCGACGGACGGAAGCCATCTCGCGCTCCGCCGACTCGCGCACCTTGCGACGGACATCGGCCTTGGCGCCCTCGGCCTCGAGCTCGGCCAGGTCGGCCTCGAGCTTCTGCGCCCGAGCCTCGATGTCGGCGTCACGACGCTTGGCGATCTTGGACTTCTCCACACCGAGCTCGGCCTCGAGGCTGGGCAGCGCCTCGTGGCGGCCCTCCTCATCGACACTGGTGATCATGTACGCCGCGAAATAGATGACCTTCTCGAGGTCCTTGGGGGCAAGGTCGAGCAGGTAGCCGAGACGGC
>JBIKKK010000026.1:0-17735 GCA_044360385.1 Candidatus Nanopelagicales bacterium | reverse complement strand
GGCTCTTGGCCTCGATGATGCGGTTTTCGATCTGGTCGGCCATGCCGAGGCCGTGCCTGCCGCCGATCGCGTTGGCCTCCCGCACGAGGTCGACAGCACTCGCGAACGCTCGGCCATTGATGCGCACTGGCCGACCCTGCTCGAAGGCGATCGTGACGTCTTCCGTCGCGATCTCGACAGTCGGATCCCAGAAGCGCACGCCCATGATCGGGTCGACGATCTCGATGGAGACATCGAGATGCTCCAGTCGCTTCGCCTCGTGAGTCGCACCCCAGATGTTGGCGTCCGTGGAGTAGGCCTTCTCGGTCGAATCGCGATAGGGCAGCCCGTGCGCGACGAGCCACTCCGACATCTCCTTGCGCCCACCCAGCTCGCCGACAAAATCGGAGTCGAGCCAGGGCTTGTAGATCCGCAGCTGCGGATTGGCGAGGAGACCGTAGCGGTAGAACCGCTCGATGTCATTGCCCTTGTACGTCGATCCGTCCCCCCAGATGGAGACGTCGTCATCAAGCATCGCCCGCACGAGCAGCGTGCCCGTTACCGCGCGGCCCAGCGGGGTGGTGTTGAAGTACATGCGATTGCCCGAGCGGATATGGAAGGCCCCGCACGCGATGGCCGCCAGGCCCTCCTCGACGAGCAGGTCCTTGCAGTCGACGAGCCGCGCAATCTCCGCGCCATACTCCAGCGCGCGTCCGGGCACGCTGTCGATGTCCGGCTCGTCGTACTGGCCTAGATCAGCGGTGTAGGTGCACGGCACCGCACCCTTGCTGCGCATCCATGCGACCGCGACGGAGGTGTCGAGACCACCCGAGAAGGCGATGCCGACGCGCTCGCCGACGGGCAGGGACGCAAGGACCTTGGACACGGCCGGAGCCTATCGGGCAGCCTCACTCATGCGGGCTGGCCGTCTTCCGCTCCGGTGAGCCGGGCCTCGGCTTCCTGCGCTCGCCGCAGGGCGGCCTCGAGGTCGGCCTGTGCCTGGCCGTACGCAGCGAAGTCGCCGTCCGCGAGTGCCGCCTGGCCGCGCTCGTATGCCGCTTGCGCGTCGCCGAGCGCGGTCTGCAGATCGGTGAGCGGATCCCCGGAGGGTCCCGGCGTCGGCGTGGGCGTGGGCGTCGGCTGCGGATCCGGGTTGGGGTCAGGATTCGGCCCGGGGGTCGGATCCGGAGTCGGGATCGGGTCAGATTCGAAGACCTTGGCCAGCGCTTCGTCGAGGGTGTCTTCGAGCGCGACGTTGGCGCCGTAGCCCGCGAGGACCTTGCGCAGGAGCGGGAAGCCGTCCTGGGTGGCCCTGAGATAGACCGGCTCGACGTAGAGCAGGCCGCCGTTGAAGGGCAGGGACAAGAGGTTGCCCAGGTTGACCTCGGAGCCGCCGCGTCGCAGCAGGGACAACTCCGCGCTGATCTCAGGATCCGACTCAAAGTTGTTCTGCACCTGGGTCGGGCCCGGGATCGTGGTGTTGCTCGGGAGTTGGAGCACACGGATGGTGCCGTAGCCGTCTCCCGGTGCGGAATCGACCGCCATGAAGGCTGCGAGAGTCGGACGGCGTTGCGGAGCGAAGGTCGTCGTGAGCGAGAAGACCGGCTGCTCCTGGCCTGGCATCTGCAGCGTCAGGTAGTACGGCGGCTGGAACTGCTGGATCGGCTGCGTCGGATCGAAGGGCACAATCCAGAAGTCGGTGCCGTTGTAGAAGGTCGCCGGATCGGTGACGTGGTAGCGCGACATCACCACACGCTGCACCTTGAAGAGATCCTGCGGGTAGCGCACATGCGCCTCAATCTCCACGGGCATGGAGCTACGGGCCTCGACAACGCCGGGGAAGGCCTTCATCCATGTCTGGAGGATGGGATCGGACTCGTCCCAGGCGTAGAGGGTGACGGTCCCCTCATAGGCATCGACCACGGCCTTGACGGAGTTGCGCGCGTAGTTGAGCTGGTCATTGGGCGCGATGGCGGCGGAGCCGGTGCGCACGGTGATGGAATCGCTCGTGACTTCACCGAGGGAGACTCGAGACGCGTAGGGGTAATCGTTTGTGGTGGTGTAGCCGTCGACCAACCACACGATCCGACCGTCCACGACCGCCGGATAGGGGTCTTGGTCGAGGGTGAGCCACGGCGCGATCTTCTCGACGCGGGTGAGCGGGTCACGGTCCCAGAGGATGCGCGACTCCTCATTGATGAGGTCGGTGAGCAGGATGTTGGAGTCCTGGAACTTCGTCGCGAAGAGAAGTCGGTGGAAGAGCCCTCCCACCGAGACGCCACCGTTGCCGGAGTACGTGTTGTTGACCTGGCCCGTCGGGCTCGCGTCGTCGGGGTAGTCGAGCTCGACCGGCGGGGTGCCCTCCGGCGCTCCGACGATGGAGAAGGTGGGCGAGAGCTCGCCGAAGTAGATCCGCGGCTGCTCGATCCCGAGGAGCCCCTGCGGCGGGATGTCGCTCTCGAAGAAGTCCGGTTGGCCCGAGGACTCCGCGGTGTTGTCATAGGCCGCGACGAAGCCGTAGCCGTGCGTGTAGACAGCGTGGTCGTTGGCCCAGTTGCGCTGGTTATCGGGAATTCCGGCGAGATTGATCTCACGGGCGGCCACGATGGCGCCGCGCTTACCCCCCTCCAGGGCATAGCGATCGACGTCGAGGCTGTCGTTGAAGGAGTAGTACGCGCGGATCTGCTGGAGCTGGTTGTACGTCGGCGACGCAAGCGCGGGGTCGAGCAGGCGGATGTTGTCGAGCGTGCCGAGATTGGCCTGGATCACCGACTCGGTCGGCGGCTCCACCGTGCCCGGGTACTCCTGGACCTGCGCGTTCGCGATGTTGTAGGAGGAGCGGGTCGCCGTGATGTTGCGCTCGATGTAGGGCTGCTCGCGGACGAGCTCGCTCGGACGCACCTGGAACTGCTGCACGATCGCCGGGTAGACACCGCCCACGAGGATCGACGTGAGGACGAGAAGCCCCAGGCCGATCAGCGGAATGACCCAATTGCGCACGATCATGTTGACGATAAAGAGCACGGCGGTGATGAGGGCCACGAAGGTGAGGATCTGCAGCGCGGGGAGCACGGCATTGGCATCCGTGTACTTCATGCCGGTGAAGCCCTGGACCAGCGCCTCGCTCTTGACCATGAGCCCGAAGCGATCGAGCCAGTAGGCCACCGCCTTGAGCAGCAGGAGCAAGGCGATGAGCCCGGACAGGTGCACCTGGGCCGCCGTGCTCATGCGATCGCCCTGCGGCTGTAGACGCAGGCCGCCGTAGAGATAGTGCGCGGCGACGGCGAGGCCGATCGCGAGGATGACGACCGAGAAGGCAAAGCCGAGGATGAAGCGCAGGAAGGGATAGGTGAAGGTGTAGAAGCCGATGTCGAGCCCGAACTGCGGATCCGTGATTCCGAATTCGGTCGCATTGCGCCACTGCAGGAAGGTGCCCCACTCAGCGGAGGCTGAGATGCCCGCAAGCAACCCGATGAGGACGGCGATCGCGAGGGTGATGAGCACTCGGAAGGGATCCAGGGCCATGCGGTAGCGCTCGAGGCCGGCCTGCTCCTGGGTCAGGGGCGGCACAGCGGGTCGGAAGCGGTAGGCGATCCACAGGGTGCCGGCGAGGACCACGGCCATCGTGAGCCCGAAGGAGCCGAAGAGGGCGAGGCGCGTCGTGAGCGTGACCGTGAAGACCTCGGTCTTCGCCACGGAGTCGAACCACAGCCAGTCGGTGTAGAAGCCCGTGAAGATCACGAACCCGAGGACGATGACGGCGAGGACGATGATCGTCGGGAGGAGGACCCGGCCTCGGCGAGGTGCCGCGGCGACGGACGTCGGGGAGGCCATTACAGCAACTTACGTCACACGCGGTGGGATCACATCGCGGGGCAGGCGAGGGGCGTCTCGCCGGCGCGCCAGGCGGCCAAGGCATCCAGGGCACCCTGCAGGGTCGTGACGGGCACGAGGGTGAGGCCCTCCGGCACGTGACCGGCCGCCTCTTCGCAGTGAACCTCGGGCATCAGGAAGAGGGTTGCCCCTGCGTCTCGGGCGCCCGCGAGCTTCTGACGGATCCCCCCGATGGCCCCGACGGTCCCGGAGGGATCGATCGTGCCCGTGCCCGCAACGTGACCTCCCCCGGTGAGGTCCTCGGGTGTGAGCTTGTCGACGATGGCGAGGGCGAACATCATCCCGGCGGACGGGCCGCCGATGTCGTCGAGGGCGAAGACGATAGGGAACTCCGCTCGGTAGTAAACCCCGACGGTGATCCCGACGTAGGGCACGCCGGCCTCGTCGGGCTTCTCCGCGGACACCACATCGACATCGACCTCCTCACCGTCGCGCGCGACGGTGAAGGCCAGGGTCGAGCCGACGGGCTCAGAGCGCACCGCCTCGACCACGTCCTCCGGCACGCGCACCGGCGCGCCATCGATCGCGATGATGCGCTCACCCGCGTCGAGCACTCCGAACGCCGGAGTGCCCTCGACGACAGCAGTCACCACGACGTCCTCGATCAATGGTTCGCCGAGGGTCGTCAGGGCCGCGGCGACGGCGTTGGACTGGGACGTCGAGAAGAGGACCGCATTGCGCTGCTGGACCTCCTCCGTGGTCTCGTCATCGCCGTAGAGCAACTCTCGGGGTAGGACCGCACGGTCAGGATCGATCCACGCCACCAGGGCGCCGAAGACGGTGAGGGGGCTGCGCGGCTCCCCCTCTTCGCGAATCGTCGTCATGTCTAGCGCGCCTGTGACGGGATAGGTCGTCGTGTCGCTGATCTCGACGAGAGGCACACCGTCGACATCGCCGATCGTGTTGAAGGTCGGTCCCGGTGACAAGACGATGAAAGGCACGGGCAGCAACGCCGCCAGGGCGATGAGGGCGAGGAGCACCAGGCCCGCAAGAGTGGCAATGAGCCCGCGGTGGCCGGGACGCCGACGACCGGAATCCGTGGCGTCGAGATCTGCCGGCGAGGGATCGCTCACGCGGGGTGGTGGCGGTCAGCGGGCCGCCGGGTACGACCGGGTCGCGGAGCCGCAGCACGCGTCGCGCCCGCTCGCGACGGCCGCACGGGGCGTCGCTCGGCCGTGGGCCGGTCAGCAGGCAGCGGCTTGCGCATTGCCGCTCGGAAGCGGGCCATGTCGCCGACCGTCTCGTGCGTGTCGGCCATCCGGCGGGGACGGCTGCGCGCCGTCGCCCAGGCCAGCGCGATGAGCGTGGCGCCGAGAGGGATGAGCCACCACAGGAGCGCGGACAACGTGACTCCTCCCGTGACGGGGCCGGGCCTGTCCCGGCGGTGAACCCGACCCAGGGTACGCCCCCTGGGTCGGGAAGGCTCCAGGATCGGCAGAGCGACCCGGCGCGGAGCGGCGTACCGTGGAGGGATGAGCGGCTCACTCCCCTTCGGCTTCGGCCTGCCCGACGACTCGGGCCGCCAGCCCTCCTTCGACATGAGCCAACTCGGAGCGATGCTCCAGCACCTCGGGCGACTCCTCGAGTCCGGCGGCGACGGAGCCGTCAACTGGGACCTGGCCCGCGACACCGCTCGCCAGACCATCGCCCAGTCGGGTGACCCCTCCGTCAGTGACGCAGAGCGACGCGAGGTGACCGCAGCCGTCGAGCTCGCACAGGTGTGGCTCGATCCCACGTGCACATTCCCTGCCTCATCGGTCTCCGGAGCCGCGTGGAGTCGCTCCGAGTGGCTCGAGGCGACCTACCCGGCATGGCAGCGCATGGTGGGTCCGATCGCCGAGCACGTGCAGTCGGTGATGTCAGCAATGCCGACCCCCGGTGAGCTCCCGCCGGAGATCGCGTCGATGCTGCCCGAGGGCACTCCCCCCGAGACCCTGGCGATGATGGCGCCCCTCATGGGCATGGCCCGCCAACTCGGCTCCGCGATGTTCGGCATGCAGATGGGCCAGGCACTGGCCGCGCTGGCGGGCGAGGTCGTCGGAGTCAGCGACATCGGCATTCCGCTCACCAGCGACGCGCGACCCGCGCTCCTGCCGCGCAACATGGCGGAGTTCGGTGATGGCCTCGACGTGCCGGCGAGCGACGTACGCCTCTACCTCTCCCTGCGCGAGTGCGCGCACCAGCGGCTCTTCGCGCATGTGCCGTGGCTGGCACCGCGCCTCGACGGTGCGATCGATGCCTACGCGCGGGGGATCCGGATGGATCCGGAGCGCATGAACGAAGCGATGCAGGGCATCGACCCGTCGGCGCTCAACGACCCCGAGCGCCTGCGCGAGCTCATGGGATCCGATCTCTTCGCTCTCGGAGAGTCCGAGGAGCAGCAGGCTGCGCTCCGCCGCCTCGAGACCCTGCTCGCGCTCATCGAGGGGTGGGTCGACGACGTCGTCACCGAGGCCTGCTCATCCACGCTCCCCTCTGCGGAGCGGCTCGGTGAGGCCATCCGTCGTCGTCGCGCTGCCGGAGGCCCCGCGGAGCGCACCTTCGCCTCCCTTGTCGGACTCGAGATGCGACCGCGCGCACTCCGGGAGGCCGCCGCACTGTGGAGACAACTACGCGAGCAGCGCGGCATCGAGGGCCGCGACGCCCTCTGGGCTCACCCTGACCTCCTGCCCGTCGCCGATGACCTCGCAGATCCCGCCGCGTTCCTCGCCAGCGACCCGCTGGCCGGCTTCGACAGCGAACTTCCGCCCGGCGGGCCCGGTGCCGACGACTCCTGACGCGTTGCATATCAACGCGGTCGACGTCCTCTCCTCCTGGAAGGCGCCGACCACGGACCAGGACCAACTCCGTCACGACTACCTCGGATTCCTTGCCGCCCATCCCGACGCGATGACGCGCGGCAATCGGATGGGCCACCTCACCGGTAGTGCCCTCGTGGTGGACCCGACGCGCGCTGCGGTGCTGCTCACGCTGCATCCCTTGGTGGGTCGATGGCTGCAGCTCGGCGGCCATGTCGAGAGCAGCGATGCCACTCTCGTCGACGCGGCACGACGCGAATCGATCGAAGAGGGCGGCATCGATGCCGTGACCATCGACCCGATGCCCCTGCGCCTGGACCGTCACCGCGTGCGCTGCCGCGACGGCCGTGGCGGTGAGGACCTCCTCGATCATCTCGACGTGCAGTTCCTCGTGCTTGCTCCGCCGGGTGGCGTCGAGCAGCGCTCCTCGGAGTCACTCGACCTGCGCTGGTGGCCGTGGGCCGCGCTGCCCGAAGACATCGACGACTCCGTCGCACGCCTCGTCGAGGCCGCGCGCACGCGCCTCGACGCCTAGCGGCGGAACTCGCGCGGTCCCCAATTTTGCTCCACAGGCGGTGGATGGAGTCCGCCCACGTCACGACCGTGGTCGGCGGCGGGAATCGCGACAATTCCCAGGCCTGTCCACGGACTCTCCCCAGGGAGGGGCCCACCTATCAACAGGCGGTCCCCAGAACTACCCACAGGTGGCGTTGACGCGTCATGGCCGAAGCCCCTACCTTCTCCCGCGCAGCCCCCGGGATAACGGGCCGTACGCGCGAGGGGAAGGCGCGTCCGACTCAGCGACCCGGGGGCTTCCCCTTTCCCAAAGAGGCCCCGGGACTCAATGCTGACCGCCGAAAAGCACCCCATTTCGGGCATTTAGCCCACGACACGGCCCACAGGGACCAGCCGGTGCGGCTTCGAGCCCCTTTGCTGCCCTAGGGTGGCGACGCCGCCCCTTAGGGGCAGGTCCCCGCCAGGGGGCCGGTGAGGCACCGCCTCACAGGAACGAGACGAGGAGGACGGCCCATGGCCGAGTCGTATACGGGTGAGGCTTACTGCGTGAAGTGCAAGGAGAAGCGCGAGTTCACCGGCAACGTCGAGGAGACCAACGGTCGACGTTTCGCCAAGGGCATCTGCCCGGTCTGCGGCACCAAGGTGACCCGCATCCTGGGCAAGGCCTGACCATCCCGACAGGGGCGGCTTCGCCGTCCCGCCGGGCTCAACCGCCGCGGGACCGTCGTGATTGACGATCCGCACGGCTACGCACACGTCATCGACGGCGTCGACGGCCCTGGGCTCGTCGGCGCCGTCGAGCGTCTTGTGGGCCTGCCGAGCCTGGGCGGGACCGATGCCGAGCTCGACATCCAAGACGTCGTCGCCCGCGACTGGGCCGGGCTTGACCTGGACGTCACCACCTGGGAAATCGACGTCGCCGCCCTCGCTGCGCAACCCGACTTCCCCGGCATGGAGGTCGCGCGCTCATCGGCCCGCGGGGTCATCGCTCGCATCCCGGGCACCGGCGAAGGCCCCACCCTCCTCCTCCTCGGCCACACCGACGTCGTCCCCCCGGGCGACCTCGGCGCCTGGTCGAGTGACCCCTTCCGCCCCGAGATCCGCGGCGACCGCCTGATCGGCCGGGGCGCCTGCGACATGAAGGCGGGCACGGCCTCCATCACCTACGCGGCACGCGCGCTCCTGGCGAGCGGCACGCGACTCCAGGGCGATGTGATCCTCGCGGCAGTTTCCGGTGAGGAGGATGGCGGACTCGGCACCTACGCGCTGCTGCACCAGGGCATCACCGCGGACGCCTGCGTCATCCCCGAGCCGACCAGCCTCGATCTCGTCCCCGCCAACGGAGGTGCGCTCACCTTCCGCCTGCGCATCCACGGTCGTGCCACGCACGCCTCGCGGCGCACCGAGGGCGTGAGCGCGGTAGACAAACTGCTCCCCGTGCTCGAAGAACTGAAGCGACTCGAAGCACGGCGTAATGAGTCCGTTGACCCGCTGATGCAGCGCTGGCCCATCGCCTATCCGCTCTCCATCGGCACCGTGCACTGCGGCGACTGGGCCTCGACCGTGCCCGACCTCCTCGTCGCGGAGGGGCGCCTCGGTGTCGCGCTGGGCGAGACACCAGCTCAGGCCCGTGCCGACCTCGAGGCCGCCCTGGCACACCTGTGCGACCAGGACCCGTGGTTCGCCGAGCATCCGGTCGAGGTCGAGTGGTGGGGCGGCCAGTTCGCCTCGGGGCGCACGGACCCCGACCACCCCGTGGTGCGCGATCTTGGCGACGTGGCCGCAGGGATCCTCGGCACTCGCCCCGATCTCTACGCCGCTCCCTACGGCTCGGACCTGCGCCTGCTTGTCGGCGCCGGCATCCCGACCGTGCACTTCGGACCCGGCGAGAGTGCCGCGGCGCACGCGCCGGGTGAATGGGTTGACCTGCGCGAGACCATGGCATGCGCGCAGATCCTCGCCGCCTATGCAATGCGCTTCTGCGGCACCACTATCTGAACCAGGGGCACCCGAGGTCAGAGGGCGCTGTGGATAGACCCGGGCGCGCGAGTGATCATCGTGCGACGCTCCGCAGATGCCCCACATCACGCCAGCACTCCCCGCTCGACCCTGGATCCGCGACGACGTCCCCCTCGCCTGGCGCTCGGATACGTGCGTGGAGGTCGGCTGGCCACCGCGCCAGGCGCGCGTCGATGGAGTCGATCATGCGCACGTCGCGTGGCTCCTGGGCCTGCAGGGTGACCGCGAGCTCGCGCAGGCGATCGCCCACGGCACCGAGTGCGGATTGCGGACCGGCACGATGCGGAGACTGCTCCGCACAGGAGTGCAGAGTGGCCTCGTCGATGACGCGTCCGTGATGCCCGAATCCCTGAGGGACGCACCGAGCTATGTGCGCGATCTGGTCGCTGGAGACCTCGCGGCGGCACGGCACGTGCACGGCGCAACGCCGCAGACTCGCTCGCTGATGGACCGGCGTCGATCAGCGGAGGTCGCCATCCAGGGCACCGGGGCGGTGGCCGGCGTCGTTGCCCTCGTGCTCACTGCTGCGGGCGTGGGCAACGTCGTGCAGGACAGGGCAACGCATTCGGCGTCGAAGCGGCATCGGCGAGGGGCCGCGGAGCGTGCCTGCCACGTGCTGTGCGATGCATCCCACCCCGACGCCGCCGCCGATCCCGAGGCGATGGCCTTGGACATCCCCCATCTCGCCGTGACCGCCACAGGCGCACGGGCGGTGATCGGGCCCCTCGTCATCCCCGGACGCACGTCATGCCTGCGCTGCCGCGACCTCCACCTCGCCGACGCCGACCCGGCATGGCCACGCATCGCGGTGCAGTGGTCGACAAGGCAACCGGGTCCGGTCGCCGCCGGTCTTGCCCACCTATCGGGGGCATGGGCCGCACTCCAGGCATTGGAGCTGGTCGACGCAGGGTCGCGCGATGCGCTCCTGCCCACGATGGATGCCGCGCTCATCGTGACGCTGCCGGATGCGGGCATCAGGCGCGAGGCGCGGCCGCCGCACCCGCTGTGCGGATGCCTGTGGCCGGAGACCGGCAGCGGTGGTGCGCCGCGATCTCGCCGCGAAGCCTGAGATCAGGGTGCGTCGACGGTCGCCCGGCGTGCCTCGGCGAAAAGGGCCAGGAGGGCATCGCCGTATCGGTCGATCTTGTCGGGGCCGATGCCGCTAATGGCGAGGAGCTCATCGACATCGCGGGGCAGGGTCTCGGCCAGAGCCTCCATCGTGGCGTCGGTGAAGATGACGTAGGCGGGCACCTCCCGCTCGCGTGCGCGCTCGAGACGCCACGCACGCAGCAAATCCACGGTCGCCTCACTCGCCGTCGGAGGGCAATTGCGGCAACGCAGCCGCGCGCGCTCCGCACCTGTGACGAGACTACGACCGCAGGTGCGACAGGTGGCGGGCTCACGCCGCGCGGCAGCGCGAGCACCCCGACCGCGACGCACACTCCCCTGCCCGGCTCCCGCCTGCTCAGCCCGATCGGGCGACAGCGCATCCAGGAAGCGGCTGCGCTGGCGACTGGCTCGTCCCCCCGGCTGCCGTGATCGGGACCAGGTGAGGAGGAGGTGGCGCCGAGCGCGCGTGACAGCGACGTAGAAGAGCCGCCGCTCCTCGGCAAGCGCCTCAGACGAGGTCGACTGCGAGTGCGGGATGGAGCCCTCCGCGCATCCGGCGACGACGACCGCATCCCACTCCAGGCCCTTGGCGGCGTGAATCGTCGCCAGCGTGACCCCTCGAGCGACCGGAGCATGCTGCGCGGCGGCTCGCCGATCCAGCTCGGCGACGAGACTCGGCAGGTCACCGCCCTCCGCGTGGTGCGTTCCCGCAAGGTCGACGATCGAGGCAAGTGACTCCCAGCGCTCGCGCACAGCCCCGGTGGTGCGAGGCGCCTCTGCACTCCACCCCATGGCGCTGAGGACCGAGGCGACCTGATCAGGCAGCGACCCGCCGGGAGTCTCGCCCCCGCGCGCGGCTCCGCGAATCCGCGTGACAGCCTCGCGCACCTCGCGCCGCTCGAAGAAGCGCTCGCCGCCGCGCAGGACGAGCGGGATGCCCCGTGCGGAGAGGGACTCTTCGAAGGCGGGCATGAGCGCGTTGATGCGGACGAGGATGGCGATGCCCTCGGGTGGCACTCCCTCATCCATGAGCGCCGCGATGTGAGCCGCGACAGCCTGGGCCTCGGCGACCTCGTCGTCGTAGTCACGGACATCGGGATCGGGGCCGGGACCGCACTGCGAGATGAGCTGACCCGCGCCGTCTCCCGCCTCGACCACAATCGCATTGGCGAGGCTGACGATGGGCTCCGTGCTGCGGTAGTCGCGGACCAGGCGCACCTCTGTGGCACCCGGGAAACGGCGAGGGAAATCCCGGAGGAAGCGATCCGTGGCCCCCGCGAACGAGTAGATCGTCTGCGCCGCGTCGCCGACGACGCAGACATCACGACGCTCGCCGAGCCAGAGGTCGAGCAGCCGATGCTGCAGGGGGCTGACGTCCTGGAACTCATCGACGGTGAACCACCGGTATGCGGATCGAACCTCATCGAGGATGTCGGGTCGCTCCCCGAGCAGGCCCACGGTCATGAGCAGGACATCGTCGAAGTCCATGACGCCACGATCGGACTTGATGTCGTCGTACGCGGCGTAGACACGAGCGACGTCCGCCACGGGCAGCGGCGGCGTGCGCTGGGCGGCGCGCTCCGGGTAAGCCTGCGGATCGACCTCGACCTGCTTGGCCCACGCGATCTCGGCCACGAGGTCGCGGACCGTGGCGGTGTCGGTGGCGACAGCGCAGCGAGCCGCGGCCTCCGCGACCAAGGGGGTCGCCTTGGCGAGGACATCGTGGGGCTGACCGCCGATGGCCCGCAGCCAGAAGTGACGGAGCTGGCGGAGTGCCGCCGAGTGGAAGGTACGCACCTGCATGCCCTCGACGCCCAGCCGCATGAGCCGCTCGCGCATCTCGCCGGCGGCCCGAGTGGTGAAGGTCACCGCGAGGCCCCGGCGCGGATCGTGTGCGCCGGTGCGCGCCGCGTGGGCGATGCGGTAGGTGACGGCACGGGTCTTGCCCGTCCCCGCGCCCGCCCAGACCACGACCGGGCCCTCCACCGACTCAGCGACAGCACGCTGCTCGGGGTCGAGGGCGTCGAGGAGATCGGGGTCCACGGGCGTCATCGTCGCACCCGGGTCCGACTCCTCCTGACTCCCCGGCTCGGCCGACCCGACGGGCCGCTCCGACACGTCGCCGGGCCGCGTTGCCGAGCAGAGCGAGCCAGGAGAGGATCAGGCCATGGCGATCACGATGTACACCACGGTGTGGTGCGGCTTCTGTCAGCGACTCAAGGCCCAACTGGGCCGCGAGGGGATCGAGGTCGTCGAAGTCGACATCGAGGCCGACCCGGAAGCCGCAGCATTCGTCGAGGGCGTCAACGGCGGCAACCAGACTGTCCCAACCCTGCTCTTCGCCGATGGCACGACGATGACCAACCCGTCTCTCGCCCAGGTCAAGGCCAAGGTCGAGGCTGACTCCTAGGGGCGGATCCAATCGCCCTGGAGAGGCTCGCCGTACCAACGCTCGATGAGGCGGCGGGCGATGGACACGGCGGGCGGAAGCGCGACCTCACCTGATGCGCACGCAGCGGTGAGCTCCGCGCGGGAGAACCAGCGGGCCTCGACGATCTCCTCGCCATCGACCGCGATGTCCGTGGACGTCGCCCACGCGTGATAGCCCAGCATGAGCGAGCAGGGGAAGGGCCACGGCTGACTGCCGAGATACGTCATGTCCCCCACGGCAACGCCAGCCTCCTCAAGGATCTCGCGGCGCACAGCGGCCTCGGCCGACTCACCGGGCTCGACGAATCCCGCGAGGGTGGAGAACCAACTCGGTTGCCAGCGTCCCTGGCGCCCGAGGAGGGCGCGGTCATCGTCGTCGAGGACCAAGACGATCACCGCAGGGTCCGTGCGGGGATAGTGCTCGCTGCCGTCTTCGGGGCAGCGGCGCACCCATCCCGCCTGCGCCGAAGCCGTGGACGCGCCGCAGCGGGAGCAGCGTGGATGGGCGCCGTGCCAGTTGTCGAGGGCGATGGCGGTGGTCGCCAAGGCGACCTCGTCGCCGCTGAGCTCCGCTCCGACCTCGCGCAGGCCCGCGCGCGTGCCCTCGACCGCCATCCTGGCGGCAAACCATGTGCGGCCATCGGAGTCGGTGCCGAGCAGGAGGCGTTCGGCATCTGGGGGCACCTCGCGGGCGCTCAACGGCCTCAGGCGGGGGGCCCCGGGATCCACCGGCACGGACCCCTCGTGCACGGGAAGCACGAGCGTCTGCTCGTCGGCCCACACCCGCTCAAGCCAGTCCTCATCGCCCCTGTGCTCCGCATTGCGATCGATGCCGCCCCGAGCGAGAGAGAGATCCGCGAGGAGCGCTGAATCAGGGCGTCGCTGCGGCATG
This sequence comes from Candidatus Nanopelagicales bacterium, assembly GCA_044360385.1. Taxonomy (GTDB): domain Bacteria; phylum Actinomycetota; class Actinomycetes; order S36-B12; family S36-B12; genus Mxb001. Next base: position 4,097 of record JBIKKK010000026.1, on the reverse strand, counting down.
GCCCGAGGGTAGTCGCCGGGGTGCATGGGACGATGGGGGCTTCGCGGGCGACACGAGAGGTGACATGGCGGTCTTCATCCGGCAGTTGACGGGGATTCGCTTCGTCGCCGCCATTTGGGTGCTGCTCTACCACCTCCAAGACCCCTTGGATCGCATCGGCGTGATGGACATCCCGGTGCTCAGCGACGTGATCCGCGTGGGCCGGCTCGGCGTCGACCTCTTCTTCGCACTGTCGGGCTTCATCATCACGCACACCTACCTCACGCGCATGGGGTCGCGGCTGTCGCTCGGGGCCGCAGCTAACTTCTGGTGGCTGCGCCTGGCCCGCATCTACCCCGTGCACTTCGTCATGCTCAACCTCGCGGGACTCGCCGTCATCGCGCAGGTGTGGATCACGGGAGTCGAGAAGGACCGCCCCTGGCTCAACGCCTGGGACTACGTGCGCAATCTCCTGCTCATCCAGGAGTGGGGGCCGCATCCGGACCGCGGTTGGAACGTCGTCGCGTGGTCCCTCTCCATGGAATGGCTCGCCTACCTGATCTTCCCGCTACTGGTCCTGCTTCTCTATGCCCTGCACAAGCGGGTCCCCACGGCGGTGCTCGTGCTCGCGTGGTTCGTCGCGATCTCACCCCTGCTCTGGCGCGGCAGCCTCACGATCGACCCCTACTACACGGACCTGTGGGGATCGGTCATCCGCGTGCTCACCGAATTCACCGCGGGTGCCATCACCTACCTCATCGTCGTGAGGTTCATTCCCGCCGGCTCCCACGATCCGACCCCCCGGGTCGAGAAGTGGGCGACCGCGGTCAGCTGGATCATGCCGGCGATCGTGGTCGCCGCCGCCGTCTTCCTCGGCCGCTGGACGACCGCCCAGTCCCCCATCACCCTGAGCGATCCGGATGCCGAGCCCCTGCCGCCGTTCTTCCACCTCTGGCTCGTGCCCCCGCTCATCATCTGGATCGGCGCCCTGGCCCTGTCACGACGCGGACAGGCGCGCTGGCTCGCGACCGACACCCTGATCCTCGGCGGAGTCGTGTCCTACTCGCTCTACATGACCCACCTGGTCTGGTTCGGCGTCTGGCGGGCCGGCATGAACGCGATTGGCCTGGAATCAGGACCGCTCTACGCCGTGTCCGTGATCCTGGCGATCGCGGGCTCCTTCGTCATTGCGTGGCTGATGTGGCGCATCGTCGAGGAGCCCTGTCGCCGCTGGATGCGCAAGCTCATCGGAGTGAAGGCCGTCGCGCCAGAGGAGACCACTGCTGACCCGGACGCCCGCCGCGAGGTCAATGACCGCTGAGCAGCCGCTCGATGTCTTCCCGGTCGGGGAGTCGCTCGGGGCGCAGGACCTCGCCTGTGCGCACGAGCACGAAGGCCGCCTCTATGCGGTCCAACGGCGTCCCGGACAACTCAGCCCACGCGAGTCGGTAGATGGCGAGCTGGAGATCGCTCAGGCTGCCCCGACCACCTGACTTCCAGTCGACCACCTCGATTCCCCCGTCGGACGAGGCGAAGACGGCGTCGATACGCCCGCGCACCACGCGACCACCGATCGACAGGGCGAAGGGCTCCTCGACCGCGACGGGAGCGCGGGACGCGTAGGACGTGCGGAGGAAGGCTTCACGCAACTGCGCGAGCTCGAGATCGGTGTCGAGCTCGTCGGCAGCATCGAGCTCCTCGAGATCGAAGAGCGTCTGTACGGCGTACTGGCCCTCGATCCACGAGTGCAGATCGGTGCCGAGCCGAGCGGCCGGATGGGGGCGCCTCGGCATCGGCCGTGCGAGGTCGAGTGCGAAGGCGTCCGGGTCCTGCGCGAGACGCACGAGGGCGGTCGCGGAGAGGTCGTCCGGCAGTCTCACCGCCAGCGGCGCACGCGCGAGGCGTGCCTCCGCCAGCAGCGCGGTGATGTCGGCATCCCATGAATCGACAAGCGCACGGTCATCGCCATCGGCAAGGTCGGGCGCGCCTGGCGTCACCTCTCGCGCCGCCCTGACCTCGCGGGCCACGTCACGGAGAATGCGGGCGCGCTCAGGATCCTGCGCCGGGGGCCACGAGGTTGCCCACTCGTCGATGGCGGGGTTGGTAGCGCCATCCGGTGGCTCGGGCGCCCACACGGCCACGTGCCCCCCGTGCTCGTCGCACCAATCCCGGATCTCCTGGAGGAAGGGCCCGGGACCCCGCGCGCGCTGCTGCGAGGATCCCCACCGGTGCCCGCTCACGGTGAGGCTGCGCTCGGCCCGGGTCAGTGCGACGTAGGCGAGCCTTCGTTCCTCGAGCAACTCCGCATCGCTACTGCGCGCGATGAACTCCCGGTGATCCTTGGCGCGCGGCTCGGATCCGCGATCGGGGAACGCCGCGAGGTGCGCGGGAGCATCGGGATGGAGCTCCCACGGCACTACCGCTGCGCTCGCCGGCCAGCGCTCGCGGCCACGCCCGCTCGGGAAGACCGCCTGGCACATGCCAGGGATGACGACGTGGGGGAATTCCAGACCCTTCGCGCGATGGGCGGTCATGAGCACGACCGCGTCACCGGTGGGGATCTCATCGCGTCGGGGAGACTCGTCGTAGCGCTCTGCCTCGCGCAAGCGTGCGAGGAAGGCGCCCAGCCCCGACCCCGCACCGCGCGACATGCGCGCCGCGAGCTCCTTGAAGTCAGCGAGGGCTCGGGAGTTGTCGGCGGCATCGGGCCCGATGCCCGCTTCGACGCCCAGCCCCGTGGTGCGCAACACGCGCGTGATGAGGTCGACGCAGGGCTCATCGACGTGACGGCGCAGCCGGCGGATCTCCGCCGTCAGTCGCGTGAGGCGATGCACGGCTGGCGGGGACAGGCGTGCATCGCCGTCGGTCGCCAGCGCTGCCTCGATGGTCTCGGCAAGACTCGGGCGATCGACGGGGTCGCTGCCGAGGACGGCCAGACGCAAGGCCGCATCGAGATCAGGCGAGTCGCCTGGCTCGCGCGCGGATGTGGGCGAGAGCGCGCCGAGGGCGGCAAGGTCTCTCAGCCCGATGCGCCAGCGGGGCCCCGTGAGAAGGCGCACGAGTGCAGGGTCGGATGCGGGATCGTCAAGGACCTCGAGCAGGGCGCGGAGCTCGGCAACGACCGGGACCTGCAGCAGCGCGGCGGCTCCGACCAGTCGGGTGGGTACGCCGCGTCGCCTCAGGGCGGCATCGATATCGACCAGGGTGGCCGCCGTGCGCGCAAGGACGGCAATACCCTCCCAAGTGCCGTGGCGTCCGTGCAGATCGACGACTCGATCGCATACCCAGACGACCTCCTCGTCATGCGTGTCATGGAGGGCCACGACGACCTCACCCGCCCCGCGACCGGCGGCAGCTGCTCGCAGGGGTTCCACTCCGGGGTGCACCTCGCGCAGCGGGCTCGCGATGTCGTTGGCGAGGGCGAGGATGCGTGGAGCAGACCGACGATTGTCGACCAGTGGGTATCGCCGTGCTGGTCCCGCGCCATCCGCCCGTGGGAAGTGGTGGGGGAAGTGATCGATGTTGGCCACGCTCGCCCCGCGCCACTCGTAGATGGCCTGGCAGGGATCTCCCACGGCGGTGACCGGGTGCCCACCGGCAAACACCTGCTGCAGGAGCACGCGCTGCGCAGCAGAGGTGTCCTGGTACTCGTCGAGGAGCACGAAGCGGTAGCGCTGCCGGAGCTCCTCACGGATATCCGGGGCCATGCGGACGATGCCGAGCGCAAGGCGCACCTGGTCGGCGAAGTCGACACAGTGCTCGGCGAGCTTGGCCTCGCGGAACTCCTCGACGAGACCGCACAGCGCCGCGCGCAGGCGCGCCGTTGCAAGCATGTCCCGACCGATGGACTGCAGGCGCGGAAGCGACTCGAGCCAGTCGATGAGGCCCACGGAGTGCGCGAACACGCGGTCGGGCTGGAGGTCGAGTTCGGCCTGTGCATCGTCGAGGGCGAGGACAGCCTCGACGAGGGACACCGGGGAGCGGCCGAGGCCCGCGAGGGGCAGCGCCGATGACCGGACGACGCGCGCCGCGAGTGCCTGGCGTGCGCCATCGGCAAGGACGACGGCGTCGGGCTCGAGGCCCAGGCGCACGCCGTGGTCGCGCAGCAGGCGACTGGC
>JBIKKK010000154.1:0-5389 GCA_044360385.1 Candidatus Nanopelagicales bacterium | reverse complement strand
GCATGCGTTCCAAGCACAGGATGAGCGAGCCGTCGATGGCATTGGAACCGCCGGTGAGACCCGAGCCCGCTCCGCGCGGGACGACCGGCACACGATTGCTGTGCGCTGCGGCCATGATCGCCGCCACTTGCTCCGTCGTGCGCGGAAAGGCGATCGCGAAGGGCTGGCCTGCTTCGGTGCCGGTGGAACGGTCGAATCGGTAGGACTCGATGATGTCGGAGTCCACCACGATGTCGCCGTCGGCGAGCACAGCACCTGCCGCTGCGAGAACGGCGTCCTCGTGGCTCACGCGCAGCCATGGACGACGGCCGCGAGCGTGTCGATGGCGAGGCTTGTCGCGGACGGGGGATAGGCCGATGGGCGCTGGTTGACCATGATGGCGAAACTCCGCCACTGACCGTCCGCACCCTCGGTGACCCCTGCGAGCGTGGAGACGCCGGTGAGGCTGCCCGTCTTCGCTGCCACATCGCCGCGTGCGCACGATGCAGGCGGCGCCGCGAAGCGATTGGTGAGAGTGCCCGAGCGCCCCGCCACCGGGAGTCCGTCGATGAGTGCGTCGAGTCGAGGATCACCCAGGGCGATATCGAGGACGTGGGTCAGTGAGGCAGCCGTGAGACGGTTGCGACCGGAGAGGCCACTGCCATCGACCAGGCGCAACCGCCAGCTCGGCACGCCGAAGTCCCGCAGTGCCTCCGTGGCCGCCGCAGACGCACTACTCCACGTGGCCGGATACCCACGGGCCAGCGCGACCTGACGGAACAGGACCTCGGCCACGTTGTTCTCGCTGACCTTGAGCATGACGTCGACGGCCTCGCGCAGGGTGTGGGGCCGGATTACGGCGAGACGCTTTGCTCCGTCCGCCACCAGCACGCGGGCTCCGGCCCGCGCATCCACACCCTTCGACCGAAGCCCCTGGACGAAGACGGCTAACGCGGATGCCACGGTGTCATTGGAGTAGTCCCCCAGGATCGACAGCGGACGCACGGCAGCGGCATAGGTCGGTCGATCCCCGGGGGCCCACCCTTCGGCGTCCGTGGGCTGCGGGAAGAGATAGTCGTCGACGTCCACCGCGACGGACGTGGTGCCTGCCTGGCGCAACTTCAGTGCGGTCCGCTGAGCGAGGTTGACGAGGTCTCCCCTGCTGAGCAGCGGGTCTCCCCCGCCGACCAGCACCACTCGCCCGGCCTCGCGGCCCAGCATCACGCGCGTGGCGAAGCGGTAGTCCTCTCCCATGCTCGCCAGCGAGGTCGCCGCCGTGATCACCTTCATGGTCGAAGCCGGCACCTGCCGCTCGTCCCCGCGCGCGTCAGCGACCGTGGCGTCGGTCGCGACGTGGCGGACATGGACGGTGGTGTCGCTTCCCAGGGCAGCGGCGCGCAGCCCCGTCGAGACGCCCTTCTGGATGCGGTCGTCAGCGGGAGCCGCGAGGCTCGGACCCGCGAGGAGCGCCGAGGCGAGTGCAACCGAGAGGAGACTCCCCGCGAGACTCACGCCCCGGAGGGTCCTCACAGGCCGGCTCGCTTGCGGGCGACGTACTCGAAGACGGCCGAGTGACCGGACGGCGCGAGGCGAGCGAGGAGGTCACCCGCGTAGGTCTCCGGGCCGATGAGCACCCGCGGGCGGCGACGGGTGAGGCCCTCGGTGATCTTGCGTGCCGCCACCGCGGGCTCGATGACGAGGAAGCGGTCGTAGGCGCGCAGGCCCGCCTCCCACTCGGCCTCGCTCACCCCGGCGCCACGACGCGCATGTCTCGCGATGGCGGTCTTGATGCCACCCGGGTAGACGGTCGTGACACCGATCCCACGGGGTGCGAGCTCGGTGCGCAGCGCCATGCTGAAGCCGCGTACGCCGAACTTCGAGGCCGAGTACACGGCATTGCCGACCGGTGCAACGATTCCGAAGAGGCTCGAGATGTTGGTGATCTGCGATCCCGGAGCGAGATTCGGCAACGCGGCGGACGTCACCGCGAGCACACTGCGCAGATTGATGGCGAGCAGCCAGTCGATGTCGGGGATGCTCACCTGCTCAAAACGGCCGGCCAGGGCGACACCGGCGTTGTTGACCACGAGGGTGATCCGGCCGTGCTCCGACATTGCATCTGCGACGATCTGGGCAGGCGCATCGGGCTCGGAGAGGTCGGCCACGGTCGCCGTCACGAGGCGATCAGGCCGGCGGACGCGCAACCGCGCGGCGAGGTCCTCAAGACCCTCGGCATTGCGATCGACCAGGGCCACGTGACTGCCGTCCCGGACGAGCCGCTCCGCGAGAGCAGCCCCGATCCCACCGGCTGCCCCTGTCACCAGGGCGACGCCACCGTCCACGCGATAGTCAGGCTGACGCGACACGATGCTCTCCCTTACGGCGTCGGATTCGATAGGCACCCGGGTCAAACGAGCGCATCATGCGCGCGAAGCCGTGGGTGCTGCCGGGCCACAGCGCCACGTTGCGGCCGTGCCCATTCTGGTACCACGAGCGACATCCGCCCTGCTGCCACACCGTCGTGGAGAGACGGCGGTCGACCTCCGCGACGTAGGCACGCTGTCGGGCGGGATCCACCTCATGCACCAGTCCCGAGGCCACGGCAGGCACCAGGTAGTCGATCTGCGCCTCGGACATGAGCACCACGGAAGAGTGGCCAAGCCCGGTATTGGGCCCCTGCAGCATGTACAGGTTGGGGAAGCCCGCCACGGTCGTGCCCTTGTAGGCGCTCATGCCGTTGCGCGCGAACGCCTCGGCGAGCGTGCCGCCGTCACGGCCGATGATCCGGTCGGCGAGGGGTGGCTCTAGCACATTGAAGCCCGTGGCCCACACGATTACGTCGACGTCGCGCTCCACTCCCTCGGTGTCTACGACCCCGGTCGACGTCACGCTGTCCAGGCCAGCCGCGACCGTGACGTTGTCGCGCATGAGCGCCGGGTAGTAGTCGTCGCTGATGAGGATTCTCTTGCATCCCATGGCGTAGTGCGGCGTCAGTCGAGCGCGAAGCTCAGGGTCGGCAACCTGCGACTCCAGGTGCCGGCGAGCGATGCGCTCCCCCAGGACCCGGAAGGCCCCCTGGCGCGTGAACGAGAGCAGCTGCACCTCGCGGGCCCAGGACGAGATTCCTCGCATGGCACGTTGAGCGGGGGGAAGCGACGCCAGCAGGGACCGGTACCACCCCGGCACCGCCCGGTCGCCTCGAGGCATGACCCACGGCGGCGTCCGCTGCAGCACGACGACGCGCTCGGCCTCGGGCGCGATGGCGGGGATGACCTGGATCGCGGACGCTCCCGTGCCCACGACCGCCACGCGCTTGCCGCGCAGGTCTACCGAGTGATCCCAACGCGCCGTATGCATCGCCTTACCGCTGAATTCGGCCATGCCGGGGATCACCGGGTAGAGCGGCTCAGTGAGGCCTCCGCATGCGCTGATGAGCACGTCAGCGACGATCTCACCGCTGCTCGTCTCCACTCGCCACTCGACTTCGTCGTCATCCCAAGACGCGCGCGTGACCTCCGTGCCCAGCCGCAACGAAGGACCCAGCTCGAAGATCTCGACGACCGACTCTAGGTAGGAGCGAATCTCCTCCTGTCCGGCGAACTTCCGCGTCCACTCCGGCCACGGGGCAACCTCAAGCTCATACAGCCGACTCTGCACGTCACAGGCGCACCCTGGATAGGTGTTGTCGCGCCAGGCCCCACCGACCGCATCCCCGCGGTCGACGATGACGAGGTCGGTGACTCCGGCCCGGCGGAGATCGATGGCGGCAGCGATACCGGAGAAGCCGGCGCCCACGATGCACACGCGCACTCGCTGGCTCACCGCCCCACGATAACCCCGGACAGCACCTGGTGCCGCCCCGACAGCAAAGCGCCGCACGGGCCGGAGGACCCGTGCGGCGCTTTCGTCGTGCTGAGGTGGTGCTACTTCTTGAGGTCGAAGCGGTCACTCATCATGACCTTGTCCCATGCGGCGACGAAGTCGTTGACGAACTTCACCTTGGCATCCGAACTGCCATAGACCTCAGCGAGCGCGCGCAGCTGCGAGTTGGAGCCGAAGACGAGGTCGACACGAGTGGCATTCCACTTGTGCGCACCGGTCTTGCGGTCACGACCCTCGAAGGTCTGCTCGGTGTCGGACGTGGGCGTCCAGACGGTGCCCATGTCGAGCAGGTTGACGAAGTAGTCGTTCGTCAGCGTGCCCGGGGTCGCCGTGAGGACACCGAGGTCCGAGCCGTCGTAGTTCGCACCCAGGGAGCGCATCCCACCGACGAGCACCGTCATCTCAGGTGCCGTGAGGTCGAGCAGGTTGGCCTTGTCGACGAGGAGGAACTCCGCCGTCTGTACGTGACCCTTCGCTAGGTAGTTGCGGAAGCCATCCGCGGTGGGCTCGAGCACCGCGAAGGAGGCGACGTCCGTCATCTCCTGCGTGGCGTCGGTGCGACCCGGGGTGAACGGCACCGTCACGGTGACTCCCGCATCCTTGGCGGCCTTCTCGACCGCCGCGGACCCCGCGAGGACGATGAGGTCGGCGAGCGACACCTGAGCCCCGCCAGCCGCGTTGAACTCGGCCTGGATGGCCTCGAGGTGCCGGAGGACCGATGTGGTCTCGGCCGGGTTATTGGCCTCCCATGAGTTCTGCGGCTCAAGACGGATCCGGGCGCCGTTAGCTCCGCCGCGCTTGTCCGTGCCGCGGAAGGTAGACGCGGATGCCCAAGCAGTGCGGACAAGCTCAGCGACGCTGAGGCCCGTGTCGAGCACCTTGCCCTTGAGCGTCGCCACATCGGCCGCACTGATGAGCGGGAGCGTCGGCGCGGGCACCGGGTCCTGCCAGATGAGGTTTTCGGCCGGGACATCAGGGCCGAGGTAGCGAGCCTTCGGGCCCATGTCGCGGTGGGTCAGCTTGAACCACGCTCGGGCGAAGGCGTCGGCGAACTCAGCCGGGTTCTCATGGAAGCGACGCGAGATGGGCTCGTAGATCGGGTCCATGCGCAGGGCGAGGTCGGTCGTGAGCATGACCGGTGCGTGACGCTTTGACGGATCGTGCGGATCCGGGACCGCATCCGCTGCCGCGCCGCCCGCGGGGACCCACTGCTTGGCGCCCGCCGGGCTCGTGGTGAGCTCCCACTCATAGGCGAAGAGGGTGTCGAAGTAGCTGTTGTCCCAGGTGATGGGCGTGGGCGTCCACGCACCCTCGAGGCCTGAGGTGATGGTGTCGTCGCCGTCACCGGTGCCGAAGGAGTTCTTCCAGCCCAGTCCCATTTGCTGGAGGGGGGCCGCCTCGGGCTCCGGACCCACGTGGTCAATCGCGGGGGCAGCACCGTGAGTCTTGCCGAAGGTGTGGCCGCCGGCGATGAGGGCGACCGTCTCCACGTCATTCATGGCCATGCGCCCGAACGTCTCGCGGATGT
>JBIKKK010000153.1:0-5407 GCA_044360385.1 Candidatus Nanopelagicales bacterium | reverse complement strand
GAGCGTGCCCGACGCGTGGGCGAGGCCTGAGTTTCACGGGGCATTGGGGCGTTCCGCCCCTGACCCGTACCATGGTTCACACCCGTCACGCCGCGGGCCCTGTCATGGGAGGGTGAGTGTCCAACACGATGTCGTTCGTCGGCCGAGATATGGCCGTCGATCTCGGCACGGCTAACACCCTCGTCTACGTGCGCGGGCGTGGCATTGTCTTGAACGAGCCTTCGGTCGTCGCGATCAACCAAAACACCGGCGGGATCCTCGCCGTGGGCTCCGAGGCCAAGAAGATGATCGGCCGCACCCCGGGCAATATCGTGGCGATTCGGCCGCTCAAGGACGGCGTCATCGCTGACTTCGACACGACCGAGCGGATGCTGCGCTACTTCATCCAGAAGGTCCACCGTCGTCGTCACCTCGCCAAGCCCCGCCTGGTCATCTGCGTGCCCTCGGGCATCACCGGCGTGGAGCAGCGCGCGGTCAAGGATGCCGGCTACGCGGCCGGTGCACGCAAGGTCTACATCATCGAAGAGCCCATGGCGGCCGCCATCGGTGCCAACATGCCGGTGCACGAGCCGACCGGCAACATGGTCGTCGACATCGGCGGTGGCACCACTGAGGTCGCTGTCATCTCACTCGGTGGCATCGTCACTTCTATTTCTATTCGCGTCGGTGGTGACGAACTCGATAACGCGATCATTCAGTACGTCAAGAAGGAGTACTCACTGCTGCTCGGTGAGCGCACCGCGGAAGAGATCAAGGTCGCCATCGGGTCGGCGTTCCCCATGCCCGATGAGCCACACGCTGAGATCCGCGGCCGCGACCTAGTCAGCGGCCTCCCGCGCACCGTGGTCGTGACGGCCGAGGAGATCCGCAGGGCCATCGACGAGCCCGTCAACGCCATCGTGGACGTGGTCAAGACCACCCTGGACCGCACGCCCCCCGAGCTCTCGGGCGACATCATGGATCGCGGCATCGTCCTCACGGGCGGCGGAGCCCTCCTCACGGGGCTCGACGAGCGGCTGCGTCACGAGACCGGCATGCCCATCGTTGTCGCTGACGAGCCGCTCGACTGCGTGGCGCTCGGCTCGGGCAAGTGCGTGGAGGAGTTCGAGGCGCTGCAGCAGGTCCTCATCTCCGAGCCGCGCCACTAGGCGACCGCTCCCGCGCGCGATGAGGGACACCCGGCGATCGAGGATCGTCCTCGCCATCCTGGTGCTCGTCTCGATCACCCTCATCGTCTTCGACCTGCGGGGTGGAGAGAGCGGCCCCACGCGACCACTGCGTGTCGCGGGGGAGACCGTGCTGGGTTCTGCTGAGCGAGCGATGGCGACCTTCGTGGTGCCGGTGCGTGGTCTCATCGAGTCACTCGGCGGACTGGGCGACACCGACGCGCGCATCGCACAGTTGGAGGCGGACAACGCTCGACTGAAGGCAGAGCTCGACACCGTGGCCAATGATCGTGCGCGCGTCGCCGACCTGGAGGCCCTGCTCGGTCTCGTCTCGACGAATGACTACGAGACGGTCCCCGCGCAGGTCATCGCGGTGGGACCGGCGCAGGGTTTCGCGTGGACGGTCACGATCGATGCGGGAAGCCGCGACGGCGTGGAGCGCGACATGTCCGTCATTAGTGGCGCTGGGCTAGTGGGCCGCACCATCGACGTCGGTCCCACGACCTCCACGGTCCTCCTCATCGTGGATGCGACCTCCTCCGTGGGCGGTCGACTCTCGGGGACCTCGCAGATTGGCATCGTCTCGGGCACGGGCCGCCAGGACTCGCTCACGATGCAGCTCCTCGACCCGCTCGCCGTGGTGGACGTGGGTGACGTGGTCGTCTCCTTCGGCTCCGAGGGCGGGAGACCCTACGCCCCGGGGATCCCCATCGGGGTCGTCGCGGAGATGAGGGGCACGGAGGGCCAGCTCACGCGCTCGGCCATCCTTGAGCCTTACGCCGATATCTCGCGCCTGGACATCGTCGGGGTGGTGCTGCGCGCACCGGAGTCGCCTCCGCGCTCCACCCTCGTGCCACCGGTGGGGGGTGGCTGATGCCCGTACGCCGCGCCGTCGTCTCTGCGATCCTCCTCCTGCTCGCCGTACTCATCGAGGTCACGGTGCTCGCCCCCCTGCCCTTCCCCGGTGCCACACCGATGCTGGTCCTCGTCGCCGTCGTCATCCTTGCCTCGCAATTCGGCGCGGCGACGGGTGCGCTCGCGGGGTTTGCGGGCGGCCTGCTCCTCGATATTGCGCCGCCGGCGGCAGGGACGATCGGGATCAGCGCCCTGCTGCTCACGGTGGTGGGCTACGCCGTGGGGAGATTCGCCGAGTCCGATGACCGCCCCTGGTGGTCCTTCGCGATCCTGGGTGCGCTCGCGGCACCGCTCGTCGTCTTGGCGGGTGCCGTGCTGGGTGGCCTCCTGGGCGACCCGCGCGTCCGCTGGGAAGACGTCGTGGGTCTCATGCTCAGCGCGGCGGCGTACGCGCTCGTGCTCGGCCTCATCCTCATGCTTCCCCTGCGCCGGCTGTGCCGGTGGGCCGTGCCGGAGGCCTACCCACGCTAGTGCGTGTTCACCGAATAACGGACGCCGACGGTCGCGCCAAGGGGGACTCACCGCCCGCCCGGGCGTACCGTGGACCGGGTTAGCCCGACCGAGGCGGCTTCGCCGGCCCGCCGGCGGGGCCATCGGGCGCGTCAGGGGTCGGACCAACTGAGGAGGGCGCGATGAGCGACAGGTCGCACCTGCGCCTGGTCGTCCTCGGCGTCCTCATCGTCTCCCTGGTCGGCACCTTGGTGGCGAGACTCTTCTACCTCCAACTCGTCGTGGGGGAGGAGTACGCCGCCCAGGCCGCGAGCAACACCACGCGCGAGGTCATCACGCCAGCGGTGCGTGGGCTCATCCTCGATCAGCGCGGACGCCCCCTCGTGGCCAACCGCACCTCACTCGTCGTCTCTGTCGACCGCACCATCCTCGCGCGTGAGGAAGACGAAGGCGTCGCCGTCCTTGACCGCCTTGCCGATGCCCTCGGTGTCTCGAGCGACTCCATCGCGCAGAAGCTCATGCCCTGTGGGACCGAGGGCGCTCCCCCCTTGCCCGTGTGCTGGGACGGCTCGCCCTATCAGCCTGTGCCGATTGCCAAGGACGTCGCGACCGAGACCGCGCTCACGATCATGGAACGCCGCGCTGACTTCCCCGGCGTCACGGCGCAGCTCGAGGCCGTGCGTGAATACCCGAGTCCCTTCGACACCAACATGGCGCACGTCCTGGGCTACGTCGGCCCGGTGACCCAGGAACAACTCGATGCGCAGGGCGTGAGCGCCGAACCGGCCCGGCTGCGGTCGCGTGACCTCGTGGGCCGCAATGGCCTCGAGGCGCAATACGACCTGGAATTGCGCGGCATTCCCGGCATCACGACCCTGGCGGTGGACCAGGTGGGTCGCGTCACCGGCACGGTCTCGGAGTCTGATCCCGTGGCGGGCAACTACGTCGTCACCAACATCGACGCCAACCTCCAGACCGTAGTCGAGCAGGCTCTGGCTGATTCCGTGGAGCGCGCTCGCGATCTCGGCGACATCGCCGACACCGGTGCTGCCGTCGTCATTGACGTGCGCACCGGCGCGGTGCTCGCCATGGCGAGTTACCCGACGTACGACCCGCAGCTGTGGGTCGGGGGCATCTCCACCCGTGACTATGAGCGACTCCTGGCGGACCGCGCACTGTCCTCGACGGTGACGCAGGGCACCTACGCACCGGGCTCGACGTACAAGGCCGTGACCACCGTCGCGGCAGCGCGCGAGGGCTACGACCTGGGCGGCACCTATCCGTGTCCGGCGGACTACACCGTGGGCTCGCAGCGCTTCCGTAATTTCGAGTCCTCGGGATTCGGTCCGATCACCTTGCAGCGCGCTCTTGAGGTCTCGTGCAACACGGTCTTCTATCGGATCGCCGACGAGATGTGGCTCAAGGGCGGCGGACTCTACGCACCGCAGGGTGCGCCTGATCCCATCGCGGAGACGGCCGCCGCATTCCGCCTCGGTGAAGCCACGGGCATCGACCTGCCCAATGAGGCGGCAGGCCTGGTCTCGGGTCGTGACGAGAAGCTCCGCGTGTGGGAGCAGCGTCGCGAGCAGTGGTGCTCCGATGCCAAGGAGGGCTTCTCGCAGTTGCGCGAAGAGGATCCCAAGCTGGCGGAGTACTACACCGCTCTGGCCAAGGAGAATTGCCTCGACGGTTTCCGCTGGCGCAACGGCGACGCGATCAACGCGTCAATCGGCCAGGGCGACACGGGCATCACGCCGCTGCAACTCGCTATGGCCTACGCCACAATCGCCAACGGCGGCACCGTCTACCAACCGCAGGTGGCCAAGGCGATCCTCAGCAGTCGCGGTGAAGTCGTGCAGCAGTTCGACCCGGTCGTGCGTGGCGAGGTGCCGGCACCGGAGGGCACCTTCGACTTCCTGCGCGCCGCCCTCGCGGGCGTCACTTCGGAGGGCACCGGTCGCGTGCCCTTCGAAGGCTTCCCCCTCGATGAGATCCCCATCGCCTCCAAGACCGGATCCGCTCAGGTGTTCAGCGACAACTCGACCACCGCGTGGTACGCCAGCTTCGCGCCCGCTGACGATCCCCAGTACGCCGTCGTCATGATGGTCACGCGCGGCGGCACCGGGTCGCTCACTGCCGGCCCGGGGGTGCGCGCGATCTACGAGGCGCTCTTCGGCGTCGTGGACGGCATCGTGGATCCGGCCAAGAGCGTGCTCATCGGTGGCGCACCATCGCGCACCCTCCCGGTCGTCCGCCCTGACGGCACACCCGTCACGCCGGAGGCCACACCGTGAGCCTGTCCGAGGTGACACCGGGTCGCCGCTTCATCGGTGCGCGCCAGGAGGGACGTAAGTCCTACTGGCGCAGACTCGACTGGTGGCTCCTCGGAGCCGCACTCTTCCTCAGTGTCGGCAGTTCGGTATTCGTCTGGTCGGCGAGCCGCTCGGATCTCGCCGGTGATGACCCGCAGTACTTCCTCAATCGGCACCTGGTCAACATCGCCCTCGGTCTCGTGCTCGCTTTCATCGTGTCGCGACTCGATTACCGACTGCTGCGTGCCTACGCCCCGGTGATCTATGGCCTGGCCATCGTGGGCATCCTGCTCGTCTACACCCCGCTGGGGACCACGATCGCTGGCGCGCGGGCCTGGGTCCAGGTGCCGGGCGGATTCACTCTCCAGCCGTCGGAGTTCGCCAAGGTGGCGATCGTCCTCATTCTCGCGGTGGTCCTCGCCGAGAAGCGCGACGCGGAGGCCGAGCCCCGCGATCGCGATGTCGCGCTTGCCCTCGGCCTCGCCGCGATCCCCATCGGCCTCGTGCTGCTGCAAAACGACACCGGCACGGTCCTCATCATGTGCACCGTGGTGGTCACGATGG
>JBIKKK010000152.1:0-5427 GCA_044360385.1 Candidatus Nanopelagicales bacterium | reverse complement strand
TCCTGCGCTCAAGGATCGACCCGTCGTCTCGATCACCACGGCACCGCGCGGCTTCGAGGGTGAAGGCTTCCCCGTACGCCGTGCCTTTGCGGGTATCGACCTCCGCGCACTCGACCCCTTCATCATGATGGATCAGATGGGCGAGGTGGAGTACGCGCCCGGTGAGCCGAAGGGCACGCCCTGGCATCCCCACCGCGGCTTCGAGACCGTCACCTACATCATCGACGGCATCTTCGAGCACGCTGATTCGCACGGCGGTGGGGGCGTGATCACCAACGGTGACACGCAGTGGATGACCGCGGGCGCGGGCATCCTCCACATCGAGAAGCCACCGGAGCACCTGGTCGTGAGCGGCGGCCTCTTCCACGGCCTCCAGCTCTGGGTCAACCTGCCGAGCAGGTTGAAGATGGCCGAGCCGCGCTACCAGGACCTACGCTCCGGCCAGGTTGGCCTTGCCACCTCCCCCGACGGCGGCGCGCTGCTGCGCATCATCTCCGGGGAGCTCGCCGACGTGCAGGGCCCGGGTGAGACCTACACCCCCGCGACGCTCATTCACGCGACTATCGCCCCGGGCGCTGAGGTCACATTGCCGTGGCGCACCGACTACAACGCCCTCGTCTACGCCCTCTCCGGCGATGGCCAGGTCGGCTCCGGAGCGGCCCGACGCTCGCTTAAGTCCGGCCAGACCGCGGTCTTTGGCTCCGGTGACACCATCACCATCGCGGCCGACCCTGTGCAGGAATCACGCCTTGGTGGATTCGATGTCTTCATCCTCGGCGGCGAGCCCATCCGTGAGCCGGTGGCGGCGTACGGCCCCTTCGTCATGAACACCAAGGCCGAGCTCATGCAGGCCTTCGAGGACCATCAGGCCGGTCGCCTCGGCTCCATTCCTGCCGCGCACACGAGCGTCGACGCGAGCACACCTGACGCGTGAGCGACGTGCGCACCACGTGCGCACCACTAAGGGCGCATCACTAAGGGCGCATCACTGTCCGGCGCACGCCTCTTGAGCGAATGCCGTCAGGTCGGCTACAGCAGCGTCGAGTCCCTCCGGTCGCACTGACGCGAGCTCCTGAGCGAGCTCGTCACCCGTCGTGCCCGCTCCCTGAGCCTGGACGAGCGTGTCGACGATCCGCTGCGCGGCCGTCTGCACCGTCGTGAGCGACTCCTTGGACGCACCCTGGAGCTGGTTGACGGCATCGAAGGTGAGGCTGTTGATCTGCGCGCCGATGGGCTGGAGGTTGGTGGGGGTCTCCTCTGCCGCAATGCCGGCGTCGAGCTGGTCGTAGGCGTCCTCGAGCGCGGCCACGCTCGCAATGACGGTCCCGCACTGCACGGACGCACTCGGCGCCGCGGCCTGCTCGGCCTGCTGCGCCGACGTGCAGGCCGTCAGCGCGAAGGGCGCCAGCCCGATGAGAAGTCCGCCCACGTACGCCGTGACGCCGCGGGCAATCGGATGCCTGGTCATGCGTGGACCCTGGCACGCCGAGGTGACATCTCGCTGGACACAGGGTGAAGTCCAGGAGACGGCAGCGTCGGGCGACTACTTGTCCGCCGTCGAGATGGCCACGTGCGCGCCCGCGCCGAGGACCGCCATCGACATGATCCCGACACCGAAGAGCGCCGCATCGGCAAACGACGAGCCGCCGATCGCGCGCAAGGCGAGCACGATGATGATGGCGTCCAACAATGCGGCGGCCACCATGAGTGACATCGCCAGGCGCCCCTTGAGGCCCCAGTCCTTGAGAAGGGTGACCAGGCATACGCCGAAGACGATGACGGCGGCAAGCGGCCCGCCGAGGATGAGACCGCCGACCCCGGCGGCAAGGCCGAAGCTTCCCCCGACGGTGTAGAGGAGGAAGGCACCCGCGACCGCACCCAGGGGGCCGGCCAGTGCGGTGAGTCCGACCGTCCACCATCCGCGGGGTTCCATGGCGCCAGTCTGCCGGGTGCGGAGCGGATGCGCGACGCAGCCCGAGCGGGCGCGCCTAGTCGATCCGACGGGCAGCGACGGTAAGCGCGAGGTAGGCCCCGCCGCCCAGCGCCCCCACGGCGACGATCGCCACGACGACGACACCGATCTCGGGGGTTGGCATGCCGACGGTCACCCGCAAGCCGACGAGCACGATGATCGCCTCCGCGATCACCGCGGCAAGCATCACGAGAACGGCGATCCACCGGCGCAGCGGCCGCTCTCTCATGAGCGTGATGAGACAGATCACGAAGACGACGAACGCCGCGAGTGGCGCGCCCAGCCAGAGGCCCACGACTCCCCCCGCGAGAGACGCCATGCCGCCCGTGGTCGCATCCGCCCAGCGCGCGAGCCCCAGGCCCAATCCGATGCTGCCGACCGGACCTGCCAGTGCGGTGAGAATCACAGTCCACCAGCCGCGCGGCTCCACGGCGTCAGTCTGCACCCTGGCGGGGAGTGCCCGGCGCCGCGATGCGGGCGACGCCATCGTCATCGTGGGACACGACCTCGGCCGCCTGGCCGCGCTCGCGGACTCGGCCACATTGCTCGCGCGTGGACGCGCTGTGGGGCAGGGATCAGCCAACGCCACGCTCACCGCCGACGCACTTACCCAGGCCTACGGCGTAGCCGTGTCAATCGCGACCGCGGGCGGCCGACGAATCTTCTGGTCCGAGGGCTGAGTCAGCCTGCTGCGAGCAGGCGCTCGCGCAAGTCCTCCGACATGCGCGTGGGCCGCCCTGTCTCGGCATCGACGACAGCCAGCCGCGTGGTCGCCTCCGCCGCCACCTCGCCGTGCTCGTCAAGAATGCGATAGACGATGGAGTACGACGTGCGCGCCATGTCGGTCACTCGCGCCTCGATCACGACAGGCTTGCGTGAATATCCGAGGGGCTTGACGTGCCGGATCTCCTGCGAGACGACCACCATCGCGTAGTCGTCATTGACGACAGCGTCGAGATCGCTGATGAGTCCCATGCGGGCTTCTTGCAGATAGTCGTGATAGGCGACGTTGTTGACGTGGCCGAGCGGATCGAGATCGCTGAAGCGGCGCTGGATCTCGATGCGCATCAGCGCTTCACTCGGTTAATGGTGACGGGACGGCTGACGGCAGGAGTATTCGTGCGTGTAACGACCTGCACGCTCGACACCTTCACGGTACCCGTCCACCGGTAGCTACCGCGTGCATCGACAACGGCCTTCTTCGCCTGCACGACGAAACGGGACTTCGCCTTGCCGGCGTCCCGGATCTCCACCGTGACGATGGTGCCCGGTTGCATCCCTGTCGTCGTGCCAGTGAGCGTGAGCTTCGTCCCCGTGAGTTTGCCCCGCACGACCAGGGTCGGAGAAGGGGGCACGTCCTCGAGGCGGGCGCCCACAACAGTGGAGTTGGTGGTGCCCGCCGCCAGCACCGTGCCGTTGAGGCTGCGACTCACGTCGCTGCCGAACACGGTCACACCCGCCGGCATGATGCGGCTCCGCGCACCCAATCGCCCCTGCCAATCGAGAGCGATATCGAAGAGGCCGGTGGACTCGCCGTCGAGCTGGATCCCGAGACCGGTGGCGACCGACAGGCTGCTGTAGCCGGCTGCCACCTTGATCGTCGTCGGATTGGGATCGTCAAACTCCAGGGGCTGCTCCTGCACCGTCGCGCCAGTGAGCGGGTCGAGGGCAAGGACGGCCGCGCGGAATCCGGACTCGTTGGACCCGATTTCTGCTCCGGCGTAGAGGAGCGTGCCGCTGCGTGAGAGCGCGATCGACGACAGGAACGTGTCTGATGCCAGCCCCGGCAGGAGGCGCGCCGTACCCATCGTGATGTTGATGGAGAGGAGCCGCCCCGCATCGGTCATGGCGTAGCCGCGTGTGCCGTCAGGGAGCACGGCCAGGTCACTCGGCCGATCGACTCCGGTCGGTACGCGCTCGAGGACCGCGTAGTCCGTATTGCTCGTAGCACTCACCACGACGACCTCACCGGCAAAGTCGGCGATGACGAGCTGTCGCGGACCAGAGAGGTAGACGATGTCCGCGGCCTCACGGAGTCCAACGTCCGCGACCTGGCGCTCACCCGAAGCCACGTCGACGATGTGGACGTGGGGGTCGCCCGTGCACACTGCCCAGGCCGTGGACGCGTCCGGGGCGATAGTGACGTCGGAGGGTGAGCACTCAAGTGGCACACGGGTGACGACGCCCACACCGGGGAGGAGGGCGATCGACTTGTCATTGAAGAGCGATGCGGCGATCAGGCCGTCGTTGGCCACCGCAACGGAATTGGGGGTCTCGCCGACAAACACATCCTCGTAGACGATCGGCTGTGCCTGTTGTGGCGTCACCTCGGCTGCGGCAGGCATTGCGAGCGTAGCGACAACGGCACCGATGACAAGTGCGGCGTACCCCCAAGAGCGCGCCCTCATATGAGTACCGGGAAGAGCGGGTGGTCCATGGGCGCTCCAGCGGGCAACTCGTCAATGAGGCCGACGAATTCCGGTGAGGTGCGCCACGCCCGCGGCGCGTGGACCATGTCGTCGCCGAGGAAACGCAGGCTGAAGGCGCGGCGCATCGACTTCGTGCCCGCGGCACCGTGGAGCGTGAGCATGTGGAACCACACGGCATCGCCCGGCTCGAGTGCCCAGCCGAGGATCGGATAGGCGTCTCGGTCGTCCTCGATGCGCGGCAGCTCACCGAGTGATCCCTCGGGGAACCACTTCGCCTGCTCATCGCGGAAGGTGCGCGGCATGAGCCATGGGCCCAGGTGTGAGCCCGCGACGAACTCCAGTGTCGACTCGCGGGGCACAGGGTCGAGAGGCATCCACATCGAGACGTTCTGCCTGCCTTCGACGTTGTAGTAGGGCTGGTCCTGATGCCACGGAGTGCGCTGCTGGGTCTTCGGCTCCTTCACGAGGAGATGATCGTGATAGAGCCGCACGTGCCCACTCGCCATGAGCTCACGGGCGATGGACGCAGCGGGAGAGGTGCGGATGAACTCCTCGTATTCCGGGATCCGCTGCCAGTTACAGAAGTCCTCGACGAACCGGCCGGAGTCACTTTCTTCGCTTGCCACGGCGACGAGGGGGCCGGGATCCGCCAGGTTGCGGTCGACGCCCTCGCGGACGAGGTCGACCTGCTCGGGCGTGAAGCAGCCCCGGATGACGACAGCGCCCTGGCTGGCGTAGTCAGCGATGGTCTGCGGATCGACGTACGGCATGGGAGGAGGGTATCGCCGGGCGCGGGTGGGATGCGGGGTTGTCCGTTGCTAGGACGGACCCTCGGCGAGCGCGGCAAGGTTGCTCGAGGGAATTCCTGCATCGTTGTGGATAGTGGCGTACGACGAAACCACTTCGCTCGTTGCAATGTGGAACACGGCGAACGACGCACTCTGACTGTCAGACCGCCGACGTAACGTCACGTCATGGACATCACCTCCGTCGCAATCACTCATTCCGCAGACACCGCCATCCACG
>JBIKKK010000025.1:0-18208 GCA_044360385.1 Candidatus Nanopelagicales bacterium | reverse complement strand
CCCGCTGCCGAAGACGACGGCGGCCTGGATGGAGGCACCCCATGAGTCGCACCGGCCGCGTCGAGCGGACGACCAAGGAGAGCAGCGTGCTCGTCGAGATCGACCTCGACGGCTCGGGGCGCGCTGATGTCCAGACGGGTGTGCCCTTCTTCGACCACATGCTGAGCCAGTTGGGCAAGCACGGGGGATTCGACCTCACTGTCCGGACGACGGGTGACCTCGAGGTCGATGCGCATCACACGGTGGAGGACACCTCCCTCGCTCTGGGCGCTGCCTTCCGCGAGGCGCTGGGCGATGCCGCCGGCACCCGCCGTTTCGGTGACTCTCTCGTGCCCCTCGACGAGTCCCTGTGCCAGTGCGCGGTGGACCTGTCGGGCCGGCCCTATCTCGTGCACGTGGAGCCCGAGATCGTGGAGCTCATCGGCTCCTACGACACCACCCTGACGCGCCACATCTTCGAGTCGTTCGTCGCCACCGCGCAGATCACACTGCACGTCCGCGTCCTCAATGGTCGCAATGCCCACCACGTCGTGGAGGCGCAGTTCAAGTCGTTCGCGCGTGCGTTGCGCGACGCCGTGGCCCTTGATCCCCGCGTCGTCGGCGTGCCCTCGACCAAGGGCACGCTGTCGAGCCACGAGTCCGCGGAGGCGTGATGGGCTGGACCGCCGTACTCCTGCTCGCCCTCGCCGCCTTCCTCGCGGGTGGTGTCTACTCCATGGCAAAGCAGGGCAAGCGCAATGCCGCAGTGATCCTGGGCATCCTGGCCGTGATGGCACTCATCGGCGGCGCCCTCTATGCCTGGGATGCCATCTGATGCCATCCGTCGTCGTCCTCGACTACGGCTCCGGCAACCTCCGCTCCGCGCAGCGTGCACTTGAGCGGGCCGGCGCCACCGTGACGGTGACCGCGGAGGCCGACGCCGTGCTGGCCGCCGATGGCCTCGTGGTGCCCGGCGTCGGCGCCTTCGCTGCGTGCATGGCCGGCCTGACCGGGGTAGATGGTCCGAAGCTGATCGGGCGTCGCCTGGCCGGTGGACGGCCCGTGCTGGGCATCTGCGTGGGCATGCAGGTGCTCTTCGACGCGGGAGTCGAGCACGGGGTCGAGACACCGGGGCTCGCCGAGTGGCCGGGGACAGTGGAGCGACTGCAGGCGGAGGTCCTGCCGCACATGGGCTGGAACACCGTCGCCCCTCCGGAGGACTCGCGGATGTTTGAGGGCGTGCGTGAGGAGTACTTCTACTTCGTCCACTCCTACGGCGTACTGCACTGGAGCCTGCCGCCCTCCGACCTCATGGCGGCACCGGGTGTGACGTGGACGACGTACGGCGCTCCCTTCGTGTCGGCGGTCGAGAACGGCCCCCTCTGGGCCACGCAGTTCCATCCCGAGAAGTCCGGGGACGCCGGCGCACGTGTGCTCCGCAATTGGCTCGGGACCCTGGTCTAGGCATGGCCAAGGAGCGCGCGCGCAAGCGCGCCGAGCGCGAGGCCACCGCGGCTCGAGAGCGCGAGCAGCGCGCGCGTCGGCGCGCGCGCAAGGATCGCATCGCGCGCGTGCGCCAGTCGGTCGCCGCTGCGATCCCCGATCGGCCCCGGGTCACCCCAGGGTTGCTCGCCCGACGTCGCCGGCGACGCCTCACCGGCTTCGTGCTCGGCATCATCGCGATCCAGGCGCTCACCTGGCCCTTCCTGCCGTCGTGGACCGGTCGCCTCGTCGTCCTCGGGCTGACACTGCTCGCGGCGCCCGTGGTGTGGGTCCTCAGCTTCGGCCGCGTCTAGTTTGGTCGCGTCTTGTTTGGTCGCGTCTAGGGCGCCGACTAGGGTGACGGAATGTCCCTAGGAACCCGCTTCGAGTTGCTCCCCGCCGTCGACATCGCCGACGGCACCGCCGTCCGCCTGGTCCAGGGCGAGGTGGGCACGGAGACGTCGTACGGCGATCCCGTCGCCGCGGCGCGGCAGTGGGTGGATCAGGGCGCCTACTGGCTTCATGTGGTCGACCTCGATCGGGCCTTCGGCCGCGGCACCAACGCCGATCAGGTCGCGGCCATCGTGCGCGATGTCCGGGATCGCTGCCATGTCGAGGTAGCCGGAGGTATCCGCGATGACGAGTCCCTGGCGGCCGCGCTTGCGACAGGCGCGCACCGGGTCGTGATCGGCACCGCCGCGATGGAGTCCCCCGATTGGGTCGCCCGCGTCATCGCCGAGCACGGTGACCGCATCGCCGTGTCGCTCGACGTCCGCGGCACGACGCTTGCGGCTCGCGGCTGGACCCAGGAGGGCGGCGATGTCTTCGAGGCCATCGATCGTCTCGACGCAGCGGGGTGCGCCCTCTACATCGTGACCGACGTGGAGCGCGACGGCACGATGCACGGGCCGCACTTCCATCTCCTCCACCGCATCTGCAAGCACACCTCGACCCCGGTCATCGCCTCGGGCGGCATCGCCACGCTCGAGGATGTGCACAAGCTCGTCGAGATGGTCCCCCAGGGGATTGCCGGTGCTGTCGTGGGCCGGGCGCTCTACGACGGTGCCTTCACCTTCCCCGAACTCGTCGCTGCCATCGAGCCCAGGATCGACCTGTGGACCTGGGGTCCGCCGCAGCCGTGAGCCTCGCCGTTCGCGTGATCCCCTGCCTCGATGTCGACGCGGGGCGCGTCGTCAAGGGCGTCAACTTCGAGGGGCTTCGTGACGCGGGGGATCCCGTGGAGCTGGCCCATCGTTACGACGCCGAGGGTGCTGATGAGCTGGTCTTCCTCGACATCACCGCCTCGTCGGATGCGCGCGAGACGACGTATGACATGGTCCGGCGCACTGCTGACCAGGTCTTCATCCCTCTCACCGTCGGGGGCGGTGTGCGCTCAGTCGCCGACTTCGATCGCCTGCTCCGTGCGGGGGCCGACAAGGTCAGCCTGAGTACCGCTGCCGTCCAGGGTCCGGAGCTCATCGACGAGGCTGCACGCCAGTTCGGCTCCCAGTGCGTGGTCCTGTCCGTCGACACTCGGCGCGCGCCGGGCACTCCTTCGGGCTTCGAGGTCACCACCCATGGGGGCCGCGAGGGGACGGGTCTCGACACCCTCGCCTGGGTGAGCGAAGCGGTGGACCGCGGGGTGGGGGAGATCCTCCTCAACTCGATGGACGCCGATGGCACCCGTGACGGATTCGACCTGGAGCTCATCCGCGTGGTCCGCGAGCGCGTGAATGTCCCGATCATCGCGAGCGGAGGGGCGGGGGAGGCCGCCCATGCGGTGCCCGCGGTTCATGCGGGGGCCGATGCCGTGCTCGCGGCAAGCATCTTCCACTTCGGAGATGTCACGATCGCCGAGGTCAAGCGTGCGCTCGCGTCCGCGGGACTCCCGGTGCGCCCGGCGGTCGCGTCGGCCTCCCGATAGCGGACAATGGCGTGATGAGCGAGGTGCGCTACGACGATCACGGCCTGGTGCCGGTCGTCGTGCAGCAGTGGGACACCGGTGAGGTGCTCATGCTCGCGTGGATGGACGACGAGGCGCTCCGGCGCACGCACGAGACAGGCCGTGCGACGTACTGGTCTCGCAGTCGGCAGGAGTACTGGGTCAAGGGCGAGACATCGGGCAACGTCCAGGAGGTGCGCGAGGTGCGTGTCGACTGCGACGGCGACACGGTGCTCCTGCTCGTGGACCAGCACGGTGTCGCATGCCACACCGGGTCACGGACCTGCTTCACGCCCCTGCCGGGCCCTCGCGCATGAGCGAGCGTCGCGCCTGGGGCTTCCCCCTTCCCGCCCCGGGAGGCACCGCACCAGGCCTCGACCGCTTCCGCGAGCTGGCTCCCGGCCGTCGCGTGATCCCGGTCGTGCGCAGGCTCCTCGCCGACGGCGAGACTCCGGTCGGGCTCTATCGCAAGCTCGCGCAGGAGCGACCGGGGACCTTCCTCTTGGAGTCCGCCGAACACGGCCGGGCGTACTCCCGCTTCTCCTTCATCGGTGTTCGCAGCAGCGCCCTCCTCACCGAGCGGGACGGCACCGTGGCCTGGTGGGGCACGCCACCGCACGATGTCCCCCACGAGGGCGACCCCCTGGCGGCACTCCGCGCCACGGTCGATCTCCTGCGCACCGATCGCCCCGAGGGTCTGCCACCCCTGACCGGAGGCATGGTCGGCTACCTGTCCTACGACGCGGTGCGCCGGTGGGAGCGCGTCGCGGATGGCAACCCTGACGAGCTTCACGTGCCTGAGCTCGGTTTCCTGCTCGCCACGGATCTCGCCGTGCTCGACCACGCTGATGGCACCGTGCTGCTCATTGCCAATGCCGTCAACGTCGACAACACCGACCGCCGGATCGATGAGGCGTGGCACGACGCCATTAGCCGACTCGATGCCATGGAGCGCGACCTCGAGTTGCCGGCTCCGTCCACGGTCGCCACGTACGACCCCGAGGCGACGACCGAGGTGGTCGATCGCACGACGTCGGAGGATTTCCGGCGCAGTGTGCGGGAAGCGCAGGAGCTCATCCGGGCCGGTGACGCCTTCCAGGTGGTCGTCTCGCAGCGCTTCGACGCGCACTGCCCCGCAAGTGCCCTGGATGTCTATCGCGTCCTGCGAGTGACCAACCCGAGCCCCTACATGTATCTCCTGCGCATCCCGCGCGTCGACGGCGAGGGGGTGGACTTCGACATTGTGGGTTCGTCACCCGAGGCGCTCGTGACCGTGCACGAAGGGCGGTGCCGGGTGCACCCGATCGCGGGCACTCGGCCGCGCGGAGCCACCGCGGAGGAGGATGCCGCACTTGTCGAGGACTTGCTCGCCGACGAGAAGGAGCGCGCCGAGCACCTGATGCTCGTCGACCTGGGGCGCAATGACCTCGGCCGTGTCTGCCTGCCCGGTTCCGTCGAGGTGGTGGAGTTCATGCAGGTCGAGCGCTACTCCCACGTGATGCACATCGTCTCGACCGTGGTCGGCGCGCTCCAGCCGGGCAGCACGGCGCTCGATGCGCTCGTGGCCACCTTCCCGGCCGGCACGCTCTCGGGTGCTCCCAAGCCTCGTGCGATGTCTATCGTCGACGATCTGGAGCCAGCTCGACGCGGGCTCTATGGCGGCGTGGTGGGCTACGTCGACTTCGCCGGTGATCTCGACACCGCGATCGCCATCCGCACCGCGGTCATCCGGGGGGACCAGGCCCACGTGCAGGCCGGCGCGGGGGTCGTCGCTGACTCCGATCCCGCCTCCGAGGACGCGGAGTGCCGGGCCAAGGCAGCCGCCGTCCTGCGTGCCGTGGCCATCGCGGGCAGCCTGCGCGGGATAGGCGAGCGATGACGTCGCCCGGTCGGCGATTCGGGGGCGTCGTCGTCGTGCTTCTCGTTGCATCCTTCGGCGTGCTGGCGTCCTACGGCGCGACGTGGGCCGTGGCCGTCGTGCCGGTCTTCGCTGGCGCCGAGGGGGGCGCGACTCCAGGACGCGAGGTGAGCCTCACGGGGCGTGATCTTGCACCACTCGGAGCCGCCATGGGGTGGGTCGGCCTTGCGGCCATCGCGGGACTGCTGGCCACGCGCACGTGGGGACGTCGCGTCACCGGCTTCGTCCTCGTCCTCGCTGGCGGTGCCGCGGGTGTCACAGGTCTGGTCTTCGGCTTGACGGAGGCGGCGACCGGGGGCGGTGGCACCTTCGTCGCGGCGGCGCTCGGAGAGGCCGCGGAGCAGGCCACCACCGAGGTCTCGGTCACCGCGTGGTGGCTGCCCGCCACCGTGTCGGGCCTGGCCATGCTCGCGTGCGGGCTCCTCACCGTCCTCGACGGTCCCGCGTGGCCGCGACTCGGCGCGCGATACTCCCGACCGGACGCGGCCACCGGGGCGCCGAGCGCCGCTGCAGCCTGGGACGCCCTCGACCGTGGAGAGGACCCCACGCTGGGCGACGAGCCGAGCGCTCCATCCGATTCGGGCCCTGGTTCAATGGGGAGCGCGGCATCCGATTCGAGCGGAAGCGCGGCATCCGATACTCGGGCAGAGGAGGAGCGATGAGCGCCGGCAGTCACGGTTCCACCCCCGCGGCATGGACCCTGGTCGTCCTCGTGACCCTGGGCGTCACCGTGTCCACCGTGGGACTCGTCATCGGTCAGTGGCCGGTGTTCTGGGCTGGTGTCGGCATCGCCGCTATCGGCGCGATCGTCGGTGGCGTCATGAAGGCTGCCGGACTCGGCAAGCCCCGTCAGCACGCCTCCTGACGCCGCTCTGGCATCCCACGAGACGCCCCTTTGGCCCCCGTCGATCCCCGGCCGCTCATCCTCATCGTCGAGGACGAAGCTCCCATCGCGGACGTCCTTCGGCTCTACCTCGACCGAGCGGGCTACGACGTCGCCGTCGAGGCGGACGGTCTGAAGGGTCTCGCGGCTGTGCGAGACCGACATCCCGATGCGGTGATTCTCGACGTGGGACTCCCCGGCATCGACGGGACCGAGATCTGTCGGCGCATGCGTGCCGAAGATGATTGGACCCCTGTCCTCTTCTGTACCGCCAGGGATGACGAGGTCGATCGCGTCCTCGGGCTCGAAATGGGCGGAGACGACTACATCACGAAGCCCTTCAGTCCGCGTGAGGTAGTTGCGAGGGTCAAGGTCGCTCTTCGACATGCCCGGTCCCCCGAGACAGGCGACCATCTCGCACTCGGCCGGGTGTCGCTGGATCGGAGCACGCGACGCGTCACCGTCGATGGCGACGAGGTGGCCCTGACCGCCACGGAATTTGATCTCCTCGCCTACCTCATGGGGCGTCCGGGACGCGTCATCACACGTGACCATCTGCTCGAAGAGGTCTGGGGTTACGCCGCCATCGTGGGCACGCGCACCGTCGACGTGCACATCGCGCAGGTGCGCGCCAAGCTCGGCGACGCGAGTCCTATTCGCACTGTCCGCGGCGTGGGCTACTCCGCGGAAGTCGCGTGAAGCGCCTGCGGATCCTTCCCGCGACCGTGCTCCTCGCGGTCGCGGTGGCCACCATCGCAGCCGTCGTGGCCGCCCTCGTCTCGCTGCCGCTCATCCGCAGCAATGCCGAGGCCCTCGCCACGGCCGAACTCGCTCGCCTCGCCGACCTCACGGCGACCGCGCTCCGCGTGGATCCCCAGGGCCGCTACATCCTGCCTCCGCGGGTGGCGGGCGTGCTCGAAGTCGAGCAGGTGACGGCCTACGTCGTGGGCCCGGGTGCTTCGGAACTGCCCGAGGGGGTGACCCCCGATGACGTCGCGGCAGTCACCACCGGCGACAGCGTGGAGACCCGGGTCGACACCCAGGCGGGTGCGGTGCTGGTCGTGGGGCGTCCCTACGAACCCGGCATCGGCGTGATCTTGGTCCAGCCCTCCTCGGTCGCCGGCGGCACTGCCACCGAGGTCATCGTGCGACTCCTCATCGCGCTGGTGATCGGCCTTGCCATCGCGGTGGCGATTGCGCTTGCCGCGGGTGCGTGGCTCACGACTCCACTGCGCAGGGCTGCCGACGCCGCGCTCAGACTGGGCAGAGGGGAGCGCGGCATCCACGTGCGGCCCGAGGGTCCGGCCGAGGTGGCCGACATGGCCGATGCCCTCAATCGCCTCGCCGCGGCGCTGGCGATCTCCGAAGGGCGCCAGCGGGAGTTCCTGCTCTCGGTGTCGCATGAGCTGCGCACTCCCATCACCTCCGTCCGCGGCTACGCCGAGGCACTCGCGGACGGTCTTGTCGATGGCGACGACATCGCGCGCACGGGGGCCGTCATGGCCGCGGAGACGGAGCGCCTCGATCGGCTCGTGAGCGATCTGCTCGACCTCGCTCGGCTGCGCGCGGACGACTTCGTCATCGAATGCCTCGACGTCGATCTGGGCGCGATGCTGGCGGATGCCTCGGAGGTCTGGGCCGATCGCTGCCAGCGAGCGGAGGTCCGTCTCGAGGTCGACCTGCCTGCAGAGCCCATCGTCGTGCGTGCCGATCCCCTCAGGCTCCGGCAGGTGATTGACAACCTTGCGGAGAATGCCCTTCGCGTCGTGCCGTCGGAGGGGGTGATCGCGATGGTGGGTCGCGTGGAGGATGGCTGGGGCGTGCTGGAGGTGCGCGATTCGGGCCCGGGGCTCGCGCCCGACGACATGGACGTCGCCTTCGAGCCCGGGATCCTGCACGAGAGGTATCGCGGCCTCCGTCCTGTCGGCACGGGGCTCGGACTCGCCCTTGTGGGCCGACTTGCCGCGGGCATGGCCGGGTGGTCACGTGCGAGCACCGCTCCCGAGGGGGGTGCCTCCTTCTCTGTGGGAGTGCCCCTCGCAGTCCTGCCTCCCGGGTCCGGGTCGGCGTAGTCTGCCGTCATGGCCCTCGCACCGGCGCCGTCTGCGGCCGAGCCCACGGTCGACCCGCGTTCGCGCGCGCGCCGGCTCGTCGGCCCGGTGTCCGCGGCAGTGGGCGTCATCCTCGCGACCGGCTACATCCGCTTTGTCGATCCCAATCAGCCGGGCCACTATCCGATGTGCCCGACGCTGGCACTGATGGGCATCGACTGCCCCGGATGCGGTGGCCTGCGCGCGACGCATGCATTGGCGAACGGCGACATCGCCACGGCGTTCGACCACAACGCGCTCTTCGTTGTCCTCGTTCCGCTCCTGGTCGGCCTGTGGGCGGTGTGGGCATACCGCGCGTGGACGGGGGTCACCCCGGCGCGCACTCCGACGCGCGACATGGTGTCGCGCGCCGCGCCCATCATCGTGCTCGTCGTCGCCATGGCCTTCGCGGTCGTGCGCAATTTTGTGCCCTTCCTGGGCTCAGGAGCGGGCTGACGCCATTGCGTCCGGCGAGCGGGGGCCGGGTGAGCAAAGACGGCTCCCCTGTGGCACGCTGACGACGTGAATGCGCGGCGTGGGTCACGCCCAGTCAGCGGGGGTGAGCGATGACTGTCCTCGATGACATCATCGCCGGAGTCCGCGCCGACCTCGATCTGCGCATGGAGACCGTCCCGCTCGACGAAGTCAAGGCGGCAGCCGCGCGTATGCCGGCACCGCGTGATGCCGAGGGACTTCTCCGTGAGCCGGGGGTCGGCGTCATCGCCGAGGTGAAGCGCGCGAGCCCGAGCAAGGGCCGCCTGGCCGAGATCGATGATCCCGCGCAGTTGGCCCGTGACTACGAGGCCGGTGGCGCGAGGTGCATCAGCGTCCTGACGGAGCAACGTCGTTTCGGCGGATCCCTCGACGACCTTCGCGCCGTGCGATGCGCGGTCGACATTCCGGTCTTGCGCAAGGACTTCATCGTGACGAGCTATCAGCTCTGGGAAGCCCGCGCCCATGGAGCCGATGTTGTCCTCCTCATCGTCGCTGCGCTCGACCAGAACGCGCTGGTGAGCCTTATTGAGCGCACCCGCTCGCTGGGCATGACACCCCTGGTCGAGGTCCACGAGGCCGATGAGGTGGATCGAGCCCTGGCGGCAGGAGCGACGATCATCGGGGTCAATGCGCGCAACCTCAAGACACTGGAGGTCGACCGCGGGACCTTCGCGCGACTCGCACCGCGCATTCCCGACTCCTGCCTGCGCATCGCAGAGTCCGGCGTGCGCGATCCCCGGGACCTCATCACCTACGCCGAGGCAGGGGCTGATGCCGTGCTGGTCGGCGAGAGCCTGGCGACCTCGCCGGATCCCCGCGCCGCCGTGCACGATCTCGTCACGGCGGGTTCTCACCCGGCACTCAGAGGCACGCGTGGGTAGCACCGAGGTGGGTAGCACCGAGGCGATGGGCAACGAGGTGGGTAGCACCGAGGCGATGGGCAACGAGGTGGCAGCAGGTCACTTCGGCCCCTACGGCGGTCGCTTCGTGCCGGAGGCGCTCACCGCGGCACTCGATGGACTCGAGGCCGCCTTCACCGAAGCCATGGCGGACCCGGACTTCCACGCTGAACTCGATCGCCTCCATCACACCTACACCGGTCGGCCGAGTCCGCTCACCGAGGCGGTGCGCTTTGGCCAGGAGCACTGCGGGGGTGCCCGGATCTACCTCAAGCGCGAGGACCTCAATCACACCGGATCCCACAAGATCAACAACGTCCTCGGCCAGGCCCTGCTCACCGTCCGCATGGGCAAGAAGCGCGTGATCGCAGAGACGGGGGCGGGCCAGCACGGTGTCGCCACCGCCACCGCCGCCGCCCTGCTCGGCCTGGACTGCGTGGTCTACATGGGCGAAGAAGACACCCGGCGCCAGGCGCTCAACGTTGCCCGGATGAGGCTGCTGGGTGCCACGGTCGTGCCGGTCACGGCCGGCAGCCGCACCCTCAAGGATGCGATCAACGAAGCCATGCGGGACTGGGTCGCCACCGTGGATGAGACCCACTACATCCTCGGCACCGTGACCGGCCCGAGTCCCTTCCCCACGATGGTGCGCACCTTCCAGTCCATCATCGGGCGAGAGGCCCGCGATCAGATCCTCGAAGCCACCGGTCAGCTCCCCGATGCGGTTGCCGCGTGCGTAGGCGGAGGCTCCAACGCCATGGGCATCTTTGCGGCGTTCCTTGATGATCCGACCGTCGCGCTCTGGGGATTCGAGGCGGGCGGTGACGGCGTGGAGACAGGCCGTCACGCGGCTCGGTTCGCAGGCGGGGCACCGGGAGTGCTCCACGGTGCGCGCACCTACGTCATGCAGGACGAGTGGGGGCAGACCGTGCCCTCCCACTCGATCAGCGCCGGACTCGACTACCCGGGCGTGGGTCCCGAGCATGCCTGGCTGCACGACACTGGACGCGCGCATTACGCGCCGGTCACCGACGCGGAGGCGATGGATGCCTTCGAGAAGCTGTGTCGCACGGAGGGCATCATCCCCGCGATCGAGACCGCCCACGCCCTCGCGGGCGTCATGCGCCTGGGCCATGAGCTAGGTCCGGATGCGGTGATCCTGGTCAACCTTTCCGGCCGGGGCGACAAGGACGTGGCCACCGCTGCTCGCTGGTTCGGGCTCCCAGCGGTCGACGAGGCTGCCGAGGGTCGATGACGGCTCTCGCCCAGGCCTTCGCCCGAGCACGTGCAGAGGGGCGGGCTGCCCTCATCGGCTATCTCCCCGCCGGTTTCCCCACGCGTGACGACAGCGTCCGACTCATGCGCGCGATGGTGGGTGCGGGTGTCGACATCGTCGAAGTCGGGCTGCCCTATTCCGACCCGCTCATGGACGGGCCCGTCATCCAGGCGGCAGCCGATCAGGCACTGCGCGGGGGCACCACGCCGGCAGACGTGATCTCCATTGCCGGCGAGGTCGCGCAGTCAGGAGCGGCGACCGTGGTGATGTCCTACTGGAACCCGGTCGAGCGATTCGGTGTCGATGCCTTCGCCCGGGACCTCGCCGCTGCGGGCGGGTGCGGGGTCATCACTCCCGATCTCACCCCCGAGGAGTCCGCTGACTGGGCGGCTGCCACATCGGCGTACGGCATCGACCGCATCTACCTCGTCGCTCCGTCGAGCACCGACGACAGGCTGCGCGTCGTGAGCGACGCGTGCTCCGGCTTCGTCTACGCCGCGTCCACCATGGGCGTGACCGGCGCGCGGACCTCGGTCTCCGGCGCCGCCGAGTCGCTCGTCGCACGCGTGCGGCAGGTGACTGATCTCCCCGTCGCCGTGGGTCTCGGCGTCTCGACGGGGGAGCAGGCGGCGGAGATCGCCGCCTACGCCGACGGGGTGATCGTGGGCTCGGCCTTCATCCGCCTCGTGCTCGACGCCCCGGGGATCGACGAGGCCGAGCGGGCCGTTGCCGGCCTGGCCGGGGAACTCGCGGCCGGGGTGCGGCGTCGCAGGATCGACGCCGGGCCCGTAACGTAGGGGCGCGGTCGCCCGCCCGTCGGGGCGGCGTACAACGGAGGTTGAGAGCGAGCATGGCGAAGGACAGGGAGTCCAAGAGCACCCGCGACAAGGCCGCTGCGGCCAGGGCCGAGCAGGTGGCCCGGGAGAAGCGTCGCGAGCGCACGGTCCGGATCATCGGCGCCGTCGGCGTCGTCGTCGTGGTTGTGCTCATCATCGGCCTCGCGGTCGTCGTGCCGCGGCTATCGGGAGACTCCTCGGCCAACGGCGGCACGCCCATGCCGGCGCCCGACCCCAACGCTGCCGTTCCCACCGGTGTCTACGGCGCTGATGGTGTCGCGCCGTGGGGCGTGCCTGTCGGGGATGCGCCGGAGACCTCACCGCTGCTCGAGATCTGGGAGGACTTCCAGTGCCCCGCCTGTGGTTCCCTCGAGGAGCTCAACGGCGCGGGCATCCAAAGTCTCGGCCTGGACGGCAAGGTCCGCCTGGTGTGGCGTCCGACCGCATTCCTCGACAACAACCTCGGCAACAACTCCTCCGCTGCCGCCATCAACGCCTGGGGCTGCGCCATCGACGCAGGCAAGACCGTCGAGTACCACGACGCGATCTTCATGAATCAGCCGACTGTGGAGGGCGAGGGCTGGACCAACGAGCAGTTCGTGTCCTTCGCCGAGCAGGCGGGGATCACCGGCGTGCCTTTGGAGCAGTTCAACGACTGCCTCACGAGCAACCGCTACCTCGGCTGGGCCGCCAACTCCACGCAGGCCTTCTACGACGGCAACGTCGAGGGCACTCCGCGCGGCTACCTCAACGGCACGGCGATCGACGGTGCCCAACTGGCCGACCAGGCAACCCTGGAGAAGCTCGTCGAGGAGGCAGCGGCCGCCCAGTAGGCGAGCCCGCTGTCGATTCTCGTGGAACTCCTCGCGTCTATCCCGAGCCCGAGCCAGGGGACGTGGAATCTCGGCCCGCTCCCGCTGCGCGCCTACGCCCTGCTCATCATCGCGGGGATCATCGTCGCGATTGTCGTGGGCTCACGGCGTTACGTCGCGCGGGGCGGCAGCGCGGGGGTCATCGGCGATATCGCCCTGTGGGCTGTCCCCTTCGGCATCATCGGCGGCCGGCTCTACCACGTCATCACCGACTGGCAGCTCTACTTCTCGCCCGGTGGGTCCGGAATCGTGGGCGCGCTGCGCATCTGGGATGGCGGCCTCGGCATCTGGGGAGCCGTCGCACTCGGCGGCCTCGGAGCGTGGATCGGCGCACGCCGCCTCGGCGTGGCTCTTCCTCCCATCGCTGACGCGATCGCCCCGGGCATCGCGCTGGCCCAGGCCATCGGTCGCTGGGGCAATTGGTTCAACCAGGAGCTCTTCGGTGCGCCGACGACCCTGCCCTGGGGTCTGGAGATCGCACCGCAGTACCGCCCCGAGGGCTACGCCGACTACGCGACCTTCCACCCGACCTTCCTCTACGAATCGCTCTGGATGGTCGGCGTCGCGCTCGTGCTCATCTGGGCCGACAAGCGCTTCCGGATGGGGCACGGTCGAGTCTTCGCGCTCTATGTCTTGCTCTACTGCCTGGGCCGCGTGTGGATCGAGTACCTCCGCATCGACACCGCCAACACCGTCCTCGGCCTGCGACTCAACATCTGGACGTCGGTCCTGGTGGGCATCGGTGCCCTCGTCTACCTCATCGTGTCGGCGCGCATGCGGCCCGGACGCGAGGAGGTCCAGCCGCCTGCGAAATACCTCGAGCGCGAACAGCTCGAGCAGATCCGCGAGTCCAAGGCCACTCCCAAGGATGCGGCCAAGGTCACCGAGGTCGCTCCCGAGCAGTCGCCTGCGGCGGGCGACACTCCACGAGGCGAGGAGCCATCCTCGCCCGAAGGGCAAGGTGACCGGTCGCCCTGACCGGTCATCGGGTGACTCCCGGTCGCTCCTGCTAGGGTCCTGCGCACGGGCCAACGGCGTCCCGTCACCACCCCGCACGAGCGGGGTGACCGACGTGGAGGTGTGGCCCGTTGTCTATTCACCGGATGCCGTTCTCGGCGATTCCTCCTGCCCAGGGTCTCTACGACCCCGCGGCTGAGCATGATGCCTGCGGTGTTGCCTTCGTCGCGACCCTGACCGGGCAGCCCTCCCACGAGATCGTCGCGCTCGGCCTCACAGCACTGCTCAACCTCGACCACCGTGGCGCCTCGGGTGCCGAGCCTGACTCCGGCGACGGCGCGGGCATCCTCGTCCAGGTCCCCGACCGATTCCTCCGGCGCGTCATCGGTGATCGTCTCCCGCCCGCGGGGGAGTACGCCGTGGGCATGGCTTTCCTCCCCAATGACGATGACGTGGAGTCGGCCACGCGTGCGCGGATCGATCAGATCGCTGGCGAGGAGGGGCTGGAGGTCGTCGCCTGGCGCGATGTGCCGACCAATCCCTCAGGGCTTGGAGCCACTGCCCGCAGTGTCATGCCGCGATTCCAGCAGCTGGTCGTGCGTGCTTCGGGAGCGCCGCTGTCCGGACTCGATCTCGACCGCCGCGCCTTCTGCCTGCGCAAGCGCGCGGAGCATGAGAC
This sequence comes from Candidatus Nanopelagicales bacterium, assembly GCA_044360385.1. Taxonomy (GTDB): domain Bacteria; phylum Actinomycetota; class Actinomycetes; order S36-B12; family S36-B12; genus Mxb001. Next base: position 3,900 of record JBIKKK010000025.1, on the reverse strand, counting down.
CGACGTCTACTTCCCCTCCCTGTCGAGTCGCACGCTCGTCTACAAGGGCATGCTCACGACACACCAACTCGGCGAGTTCTTCCCCGACCTCTCCGATCCGGACGTGGAGTCCGCGCTTGCCTTGGTGCACTCGCGATTCAGCACCAACACCTTCCCCTCCTGGCCCCTCGCGCACCCCTACCGACTCATCGCCCACAACGGCGAGATCAACACGGTCAAGGGCAATCGCAACTGGATGCGCGCCCGCGAGGCCATGCTCGCCTCGGATGTCATCCCGGGAGATATCGCGCGACTCTCTCCCATCTGCACGCCCGGCGGCAGCGACTCCGCATCCTTCGACGAGGTCCTCGAGCTCCTTCACCTGGGGGGCCGCTCACTGCCCCATGCGGTGCTCATGATGATCCCTGAGGCGTGGGAGAACGACGTCGACATGGATCCGGCGCGGCGGGCCTTCTACGAGTACCACTCCACGGTGATGGAAGCCTGGGACGGTCCCGCCAACGTGTCCTTCACGGACGGCACTCTGATCGGCGCGGTCCTCGATCGCAATGGCCTGCGCCCGGGACGCTTCTGGGTGACCGACGATGGCCTCGTCGTCCTCGCCTCCGAGACGGGTGTCCTCGATCTGGATCCTGCGTCCATCACGCGCAAGGGCAGGCTCCAGCCGGGACACATGTTCCTCGTGGACACGGCCGCCGGTCGGATCGTCGAGGATTCGGAGATCAAGGCGTCTCTCGCCGATGCCGAGCCCTACGCGGAATGGCTCCACGGTGGTCTGGTGCACCTCGAGCTCCTGCCCGATCGCGAGCACATCGTGCATCCGACGGCGTCGGTCGCTCGCCGCCAGCAGACATTCGGCTACACCGAAGAGGAATTGCGCCTGATCCTGTCGCCCATGGCGGTCAGTGGCGCGGAGCCGATCGGCTCGATGGGCTCGGATACGCCGGTGGCTGCCTTGTCCGCGCGCCCGCGGCTTCTCTTCGACTACTTCCAGCAGGCATTCGCGCAGGTCACGAATCCGCCGCTCGACGCCATCCGCGAGGAGATCGTCACCTCCCTCTCCACCGTCATCGGTCCGGAGGGCAACCTGCTGGAGGTGACCCCCGCACACTGTCGCCAGGTGGTCCTGCCCTTCCCCATCATCGACAACGACGAGCTCGCCAAGATCCTCCATATCAATTCGGATGGCGACATGTCAGGCTTCGCCGCAGCCAAGGTGTCGGGGCTATACGACATCGACGGCGGCGCGGCAGCGCTCGAAGCGCGCCTCGAAGAGATCTTCGAAGAGGTCGATGCCCTCATCGAGGCCGGGATCCGCTTCGTCGTCTTGTCGGACCGTGACTCCACCACGGACCTCGCACCGATCCCCTCGCTCCTGCTCTGCTCGGCCGTGCACCACCACCTCGTCCGCCGCAAGACCCGCACCCAGGCGGCCCTCATCGTGGAAGCCGGAGACGTGAGAGAGGTCCACCACGCGGCACTTCTCGTCGGGTACGGCGCGGCCGCGATCAACCCCTATCTCGCCATGGAGTCTGTCGAGGACCTCGTCTACCGCGACATCCTCACCCACATCACGCCTGAGAAGGCTGTGCGCAATCTCGTGAAGGCCCTGGGCAAGGGGCTCCTCAAGGTCATGTCCAAGATGGGCGTATCCACGGTGTCCTCCTATCGGGGGGCGCAGATCTTCGAGGCGGTGGGCCTCTCGCACGAACTCGTGGAGCGGTACTTCTCCGGCACCGTGTCGCGCCTGGGGGGAGTCGGTCTGGACGTGATTCATGCCGAGGTGCAGGCGCGCCATGACGTCGCCTACCCGCCCAGCGGCATCTCGCCGGCGCATCGCCGCCTCGAGGTGGGCGGTGAATACCAGTGGCGCCGCGAGGGCGAGCCCCACCTCTTCGACCCCGAGACGGTGTTCCGGCTGCAGCACGCCACCCGCGAGAAGCGCTACGACGTCTTCCGCGAGTACACCGACCACGTGGACGACCAGAGCCGACGTCTCATGACCCTGCGAGGCCTCTTCCAGCTGCGCGCCGGAGAGCAGGCTCCCGTGCCCCTCGAGGAGGTCGAGCCTGTCGAGCAGATCCTGCGACGGTTCTCGACCGGCGCGATGTCGTATGGCTCGATCTCGCAGGAGGCGCACGAGACCCTGGCGATCGCGATGAACCGCATCGGAGCCAAGTCCAATACCGGCGAGGGCGGTGAGGATCCGGAGCGCTACCTGCCCCTGCCCAACGGTGACTCCAAGCGCTCCGCGATCAAGCAGGTGGCCTCGGGACGCTTCGGCGTGACGAGTGAGTACCTCGTCAACAGCGATGACATCCAGATCAAGATGGCGCAGGGAGCCAAGCCGGGGGAGGGCGGGCAGCTGCCCGGCCACAAGGTCTATCCGTGGGTGGCCAAGACACGTCACTCGACGCCGGGAGTCGGCCTGATCTCGCCTCCGCCTCACCACGACATCTACTCGATCGAGGATCTTGCGCAACTCATCCACGATCTCAAGAACGCCAATGATCGCGCGAGAATCCACGTCAAGCTCGTGTCCGAGGCCGGCGTAGGCACTGTGGCGGCAGGAGTGGCCAAGGCGCACGCCGACGTCATCCTCATCTCCGGACACGACGGCGGCACGGGGGCTTCCCCGCTCACCTCGCTCAAGCACGCGGGCACTCCCTGGGAGCTCGGCCTCGCAGAGACGCAGCAGACACTGCTCCTCAACGGCCTCCGCGACCGAGTCGTGGTGCAGACGGACGGCCAACTCAAGACGGGCCGCGATGTCGTCATTGCCGCGCTGCTCGGGGCAGAGGAGTTCGGCTTCGCCACCGCTCCGCTCGTCGTGATGGGCTGCATCATGATGCGCGTGTGCCATCTGGACACCTGCCCGGTCGGGGTGGCGACTCAGAATCCTGAGCTGCGCGCGCGATTCACCGGATCGCCTGAGTTCGTCGTGAACTTCTTCGAGTTCATTGCCGAGCAGGTGCGTGAGCACCTCGCGGCGCTTGGCTTCCGCAGCCTCGATGAGGCGATCGGGCGGGTGGACATGATCGATGTCGTCCCCGCCGTCGATCACTGGAAGGCCAGTGGGCTCGACCTCACGCCCATTCTCCATGATCCGGCCGTGCCGGGGCCGCGGCGTTGCGTCACCTCCCAGGACCACGGCCTCGATCAGGCCCTCGACCGCGAGCTCATCTCGCTCTGTGCTCCCGCCCTCGATTCGGGTGAGCCGATTCGCGCCCGCCTGCCCATCCGCAATGTCCACCGCACCGTCGGGACCATGCTCGGCGCGGAGGTCACCCGGCGCCACGGTGGCGGCGGCCTCCCGGAGGGGACGATCGATCTCACCTTCGTCGGATCTGCTGGACAGTCCTTCGGGGCCTTCCTGCCGAGGGGAGTGACCTTGAGGCTGGAGGGTGACAGCAACGACTATGTGGGCAAGGGGCTCTCGGGCGGCTGCCTGGTCTTGCGCCCGGATCACTCCGCGCCGTTCTCGGCTGAGGCCAACATCATCGCGGGCAATGTCATCGGCTACGGCGCCACCTCCGGCGAGATCTTCATCCGCGGAGCCGTGGGCGAGCGATTCGCCGTACGCAACTCGGGGGCGACCCTCGTGGTCGAGGGGGTTGGGGACCATGCCTGCGAGTACATGACCGGTGGCCGTGTCGTCATCATCGGCCCGACGGGCCGCAACCTCGCGGCGGGCATGTCGGGGGGTGTCGCGTACGTGCTCGATCTCGACGTCGAGCGCGTCAACCCCGAGATGGTCGACCTCGAGCCGCTCACATCGGATGACGTGGAGACCGTCCGCGGACTCCTCGCCCGCCACCTCGAGGAGACGGGCTCCTCCGTGGCCCGCAGCATCCTCGACGAGGATGACTTCGGGCGCTTCACGCTCGTCATGCCGCGCGA
>JBIKKK010000151.1:0-5488 GCA_044360385.1 Candidatus Nanopelagicales bacterium | reverse complement strand
CCGCCACTCTGGAGGCATCGGCGGCCTACCAGGGCCCCGTTGTCGACACCGTGACGGGCACCCAGGTCGAATCTCGGGGAGTGTGGGATGAGCTCGGCGCGCTGGGCATCAGCGAGCCCGAGGTCTGTCAGAAGCTCGAGGACGAGGGTGTCGAGAAGTTTGATGCGTCCTGGGCCGAGCTCCTCGACACGGTCAGCCGCTCCCTGGACGACGCCAGGCACCCATGACCAATCCGCTCCGTGACCCGCGTGACCGGCGACTGCCCAAAGTCGCCGGACCGTGCGGGCTGGTGCTTTTCGGCGTCACCGGCGATCTCGCGCGCAAGAAGATCATGCCCGCGATCTACGACCTGGCCAATCGCGGCTTACTCCCACCAGGCTTTGGGCTCGTAGGCTTCGCCCGCCGGCAGTGGGACGACGAGGACTTCGCCCAAGAGGTCCACGACGCCGTGCGCGAGTACGCACGCACGCCCTTCCGCGAAGACGTCTGGGCGCAGTTGTCCGAGGGGATCCGATTCGTCGAGGGCGACATCTCCGATCCCGCGGCCTACCGTGAGTTGTCACGTGTCGTGGAAGAGGTGGACCGGCAGCGCGGCACGCTCGGCAACCACGCCTTCTACCTGTCCATTCCCCCGGGCCTTTTCCCCATCGTTGTCAAGAACCTCAAGGAGAGCGGGCTCAGTGAACGCCACGGTCGCGAGTGGCGCCGTGTCGTGGTGGAGAAGCCCTTCGGGCACGATCTCGCGAGCGCACAGGAACTCGACAGAGTTCTGAGCTCGGCCTTCACGCCTGACGAGATCTTCCGAATCGACCACTACCTGGGCAAGGAGACGGTCCAGAACATCCTGGCCGTGAGATTCGCCAACACGATGTTTGAGCCCATTTGGAACTCCAACTACGTCGACAACGTGCAGATTACGCAGGCTGAGGACATCGGCATCGCCGGGCGTGCCGGCTACTACGACGGAATCGGTGCCGCGCGTGATGTGATCCAAAACCACCTGCTCCAACTCCTCGCACTCACCGCCATGGAAGAGCCCCTGTCGTTCAGCCCGCATGAAGTCCGACAGGAAAAGGAGAAGGTGCTCAGCGCTGTCACCCTTCCCAGCGAGATCGGCGCCCACACGGCACGCGGGCAGTATTCCGCGGGGTGGCAGGGAGGGGTGCCCGTCGTGGGCTTCCTCGAGGAGGCAGGGATCCCCCCGGATAGCACGACGGAGACCTTTGCTGCGATACGTGTCACGGTGGATAACCGCCGTTGGGCGGGGGTCCCGTTCTACCTGCGGACGGGCAAGAGACTGGGACGCAGGGTCACCGAGGTTGCCGTCATCTTCAAGCGCGCCCCGCATCTCCCCTTTGAGTCCGCCTCCGTGGGTGAGCTCTCCGACAACGCTCTCGTCTTTCGCATCCAGCCCGACGAAGGCGTGACCGTGCGCTTCGGATCCAAGGTGCCCGGGACGGCCGGCATGGAGGTGCGTGACGTCACCATGGACTTCCAGTACGGCGATTCCTTCGTCGACACCAGTCCCGAGGCTTACGAGCGGCTCATTCTCGACGTCCTCCTCGGGGAGCCGCCGCTCTTCCCCAACAGCACCGAGGTCGACCTCAGCTGGCGCATCCTCGACCCGATCCTCGACCAGTGGGCGACACAGGGCCAGCCCGAGCAGTACGCATCGGGTGGCTGGGGACCCACATGCGCCTACGACATGATCGCCCGCGACGGGCGCCAGTGGAGGCGGCCATGATCCGACTTGAAGACACGAGCGGTGGCGAAATTGCGCGCGCCATCGCCGAGGAGCGTCACCGCATGGGCTCACCCGCCACCGGCATGGTGCTCACCATGCTCATCCTCAGCGACGAGGAGTACGCCTCCGACGCCACGGAGGCGGCGGTGCTGTCGGCGCGCCAGCACCCGATGCGCATCCTGACGCTCATCCCCCGTCCGGGTCGTGGACCCGATCAGATCGATGCCCAGGTGATGGTGGGGGGCGATGATGGACCCGGCGAGGTGGCCATCGTGCGCCTGCGGGGGGATCGCTCGAGCCACGCCAACTCCGTCGTCATCCCGCTGCTTCTGCCGGACACACCCGTCGTCTCCTGGTGGCCCACAGATCCGCCTCCGGTCCCCGCGGATGACCCGATCGGCCATCACTGCCAGAGGCGCATCACTGACCTCGCCACAGCGGCCGATCCCCGGGCTGCCCTTCGCGAGCGCCAAGCGGGTTATGTGCCGGGTGATTCCGATCTCGCATGGACGAGGCTGACCTCGTGGCGCAGTGCACTGGCCGCCGTCCTCGATGACGGTGCCACCGTGGCGCGTGCGGCCTCCGTCGAGGCTGAGGCAGACAATCCCAGTGCGATCCTCCTCGCTGGATGGCTTCGCTGGGCGCTGGGCGTCCCCGTGGAGTTGACGCCCGCCGTAGGTCCCGGGATCACCCACGTGCAACTCGACACGGTCCAGGGCATGATCACGCTCGCGAGACCAGACGGCTCAGTGGCCACGCTCTCTCGTCCAGGGGTGCCCGACTCCACCATCGCTTTGCCCCGCAGGGGCCTGCCCGACCTACTCAGCGAGGAACTGCGTCGCCTCGACCCCGATGAGGTCTACGGCGATGTCCTGCGCTCACTCGGCACTTCGACTGATGAAGCCTCGTGAGCATGACCCGCATTGCCGTCTTCGACGATGCGCCATCAATCGCGCAGGCCACGGCCGACGCCCTCGCAGAGCGTCTTGCGCTGCCGGGGACCCATCACGTGGCGCTCACCGGTGGTGGCGTGGGCACCCAGGTACTGGTCGCACTGCAGCGCCTCTCGACGTCCGTCGACTGGGATCGTGTGCACCTGTGGTGGGGTGACGAGAGATTCCTCCCCGAGGGCGACCCTGAGCGCAATGAGACGGGTGCAAGGGACGCGCTGCTCGTCTCGATACCGATACCGCGTAGTCACGTCCACCCCATGCCCGCGGATGAAGGCCAGGGCGCCGCGGCTGCTGCAGCCGCCTACGCCGACGAACTCGCTCGTTTCTCGGACGACGGCTTCGTACCCGCCTTCGACATCATCCTGCTCGGTATGGGTCCCGAAGGGCATGTCGCGTCGCTCTTTCCCGGAATGCGAGCGCTGCATGCGGCTGCATCAACAGTCCCGATCGAGGACTCCCCCAAGCCTCCGGCTACGCGCATCAGTCTCACGCTGGCCGCGATACGCGAGGCGAGGGAAGTATGGATCGTCGCGGCTGGCCACGCGAAGGCGGAGGCTGTAGCAGCAGCCCTTTCTCCCGCGACGTCCCCGGATGATGTGCCTGCTGCAGGTGCGCGTGGCAGGGATGCCACGATCTTCTGGCTCGATCGTGAAGCCGCTGCCCTGACCTGACGGTCAGGAGCGGCGGAGCTTCTCGAGGGCTTCCTCGAGGATGGCTGCACCGTCAGCGTCGCTGCGACGCTCTTTCACGTACGCGAGATGGGTCTTGTAGGGCTCGATCTTGGGCGGAGACGGCGGCGCCTGCTCATCCTGGCTCGCCGGCCATCCGCAGCGGGGGCAGTCCCAGGTGTCGGGCACGGGGGCGTCGGCGGCAAAACTCGGTGTGGTCTCGTGTCCGCGCGCGCACCAGAAGGTGATGAAGACACGGGGAGCGGTCTCACCCCGCTCCGCCTCGCCCATGGGACCGGCCCCCACACGGCTTCCACGAATCGCGCTACCTCCGGCCACGGGCCCTCCTCATGACGACTGCGTGTGATGTCTGCGAACTTGATGTGCCGAGATTGCTGGGAGAGCCCGACAGGTGCGGCTCTGCCGCTCCGCCGGGCCATACCGCCGTGCGGAAATGCGTAATCACGTGCCCGTGCGCACGAGCAGGCCGACCGCGACGATCGATGCCGCCCAGACGAGCCCGATGCCCACGGTCAGGCGATCGAGATTCTTCTCAGCGACTGAGGAGCCCCCGATGGATGAACTCACGCCGCCTCCGAAGAGGTCGGACAGGCCGCCACCCTTGCCGCGATGCAGCAGGATGAGCACGACGAGCAGGACACTCGTGATGACGAGCAGGATCGCCAGCGCGATGACCAGGACGGTCGTCACGAGCACTCCCCTCTCCGTGGATGCCACGGGGCCGAAGCGCCCCGGTGACCGGCGTTGACGTTATCACGCAGGCCCCTCATTCCCCCTCCTCCGTCGCCTCCAGCAACCGGTACCGGACGATCCCGACGAATTCGTCCGGGTCCAGGCTCGCCCCTCCCACGAGGCAGCCATCCACGTCCGGCTCGGCCATGATGGCGGCCACGTTCGACACCTTCACGGACCCCCCGTAGAGGATCCGGACATCCTCGGCGGCTCCTTCGGCGCGCTCGCGCAGCAGTCCGCGGATCGCCCCGCACACCTCCTGCGCGTCACCCGGGGTCGCCACCTCGCCCGTGCCGATCGCCCACACGGGCTCGTAGGCGATGACGACCGACGCCAAGGACTCGGGGGCCAGGTCATCAAGCCCCGCCGATACCTGTGCGAGCACGTGCTCCACCTGGCGACCCTGCTGGCGCACCTCAAGCCCCTCGCCGACGCACAGGATCGGCACGAGTCCGTGACGGCGTGCAGACCGCACCTTCGCGGCAGCGACGTCATCGCCTTCCGCGTGATACTCGCGCCTCTCGCTGTGCCCGACGAGCACGTACGTGCATCCGAGCTTCGCCAGCATGGCACCGGAGATCTCGCCCGTGAAAGCCCCTGAGTCGTGCACCGAGAGATCCTGCGCGCCGTACGTGATGCGATAACCGTCCCCGTCGATGAGAGTCTGCACCGAGCGCAGGTCGGTGAAGGGAGGGATCACGGCGACATCCACGGCGTCGAAATCGGCGTCATTGAGTGCGAAGGCCAACTTCTGCACGAGCGCGATCGCCTCGAGATGATTGACGTTCATCTTCCAATTGCCCGCCATTAGGGGGCGGCGACCCTCCGTCATGCTGTCCCTTCCTCGAGTGCCGAGATTCCCGGGAGGACGCGGCCCTCGAGCAGTTCCAGGCTCGCACCACCCCCGGTGGAGATGTGGCCGAAACTATCTTCCGGGATCCCGAGGGCACGGATCGCCGCGGCCGAGTCGCCGCCTCCGACCACGGTGAAGGCCGCGGATCGGGCCATGGCCTCCGCGACAGCACGCGTGCCCTGCGCAAAGGCGGGGATCTCGAAGACACCCATGGGGCCGTTCCAAACGATGGTGCGTGCGTCTGCCAACGCATCGGCGTATCGCAGGGCCGTGTCCGGACCGATGTCGAGTCCCTTCCAGCCTGCGGGGATCTCTCCCACGCTCACCACCCTGACTGGAGCATCGGGGCTGAGTTCTTGCGCAATGACAATATCGACGGGCAGGAGGATGTCCACTCCCAACTGACGCGCCCGCTCCATGATCTCGCGCACGGTCGGCACGAGGTCTTCCTCGAGGAGGGAGTCACCGACGGAGAAGCCCTCGGCGCGCAGGAAGGTGAAGGCCATGCCCCCGCCAA
>JBIKKK010000150.1:0-5518 GCA_044360385.1 Candidatus Nanopelagicales bacterium | reverse complement strand
GACCGTCGTCTCGGCAGCGGGGGGCTCAGCGGTGACAGCCGGCGGCTCACCCGAGCCTGCGGCGAGAGCCTCGCGGAGCTTGTCCTCGACGACCTGCTCGGAGGGGCTGGCAGAGGGGGAGGGGGCTGCCACGGCGGTAGGTGCGGCAGTGGGGGCCACCTCGGCGGCCGGACGGGCGAGGACGACCACGCCTCCGACCGCGATCAGTGTCAGGGTCGTGACGGTGACTGAGAGGCGCTGCAGACGGCTGCGCCGAGCCCGGGCCTGGCGCTCCGCTCGAGCAGCGCGGCGGTCCTCGATGTCTGACTGGTCAGGCAGGTCACTCCACATAGGCATAGGAACATAACAGGAAGGTCACGGACTCGTCACATCCGTCCCACCCGCCTCGCGCCTCCTTGACTCGGGCGTGTCGGGCTTCCTTCCCCTAGCGACCGGCGTGTCGTCACGGCGTGTCGGGGTGACGCAGGTCACACGGGCGCAGGCCGCTTCAGACCCCCATCCGAGGGGAGGGCGCCTGATTTGGGCGATAGCCGCTCGTGTTCGAGTGCAGCGCCGGCCGGCGATCTGACAAGGGGGCTCAGCGGCCTGCATCGACTGCTAGCCGTTGACCGGGTCGGGCCGCAGCAATGACACGGCGAAATCGGCCTCGTCACTCCAGGGCCGCAGGTCCCACGTCGCGAACCGCTGCTCAAGCATGAAGCCAGCCTCGACCAGGTCTCGGTCGAATTCAGCCAGGGCGTAACGCTCCACCTGGAAGCCCACCACGCATATGCCCTCGGGCGTGAGGTGCCGCACGAGCGCACGCAGCACCGCCACCTCGCTGCCGGGGGCCACGAACGTGATGACGTTGCCCGCGCAGACGACCGCATCCATCGGGTCGGCGTGACCGTGCGATTCCAGGTCAAGGGCACTGAGGTCCGCCAGGAGGTACGTCGGACCGGGATTCACCTGCTGCGCTTCGGACATGAGGACCGGATCGATATCTACTCCAATGACCTCATGGCCGCGGCGATGCAAGGCCGCGGCGATCCTGCCCTGGCCGCATCCGGCATCCAATACACGGGAGCCCGGCTCAATAATCGCGTCGAGCAAACGGGCCTCACCCTCGAGGTCTCGACCATCCAGCGCCATCTGGTGAAGGCTTTCGGCGTACTCCTGGGAGTGCCCCTCCTCAGTTTCACTGAACCAGCGCGGCTCGCCCGTCACGGGTCCTCCTCGATCGACGACGCACGCCGTCGGTGCCACGGCGAGACTACCCGGGACTCAGCTCTCCGGAACTCCCGAAGTTGGCAGGTGGCGAGCCTCTAGGGGTAGACCAACGGACAGGCGACAGATCGTGGCGGCAATGTGCGGTAAAGCAGGTACGGCGTCACCGCCGCATCCACGCACGCCGACGGACCTCCATAGGTCACGTGCTGCGTGCCCGCGTAGGACACCATCGACGATCCCGTGAAGGCATTCGCCGTTGCGCGGGCGCCGAGCCACGGGGTCCGGTTATCGCCCACGGCGTTGACGATGACCGGTGGTGTGGGCAGACGCAAAGTGCCCGCCAGTGGTGGCACCGACTTGCCCAGCGGTGGCAGCCCGGCGCACTGCACGCCCTCCCCGATCGGGGGGAAGCCCAGTGCGGTCCCACCCACCTTGGCGGCCTGTTCGGCAGCTCCGGCGATCACCTGCGCCGACGGGCGATCATGCATGTCAGAGCAGTTGATGAAGTGGAAGGCTGGGTTCGATCCACCCTCGGCGCGGGCTGTGATCGCATCCGACGTGATGCGCCGCGCCTGCTCTCGAGTGACGGCACGAGACTTGCGTAGCGCGTCGTACAGCGCATTGATTTCCTTCTTCGACTCTTTCCAACTTGTCTGGTACGCCGCATTCCCCACGAGGTAGCCCGACACTTCCCACCGGGTAAGGACACCCCCTCCAGAGGTGGGGACGACATTCTTGTCGAGGTATTTCATGACGTACCTGTAAGCCCGCTTGGTCTTAGCGCCGAAGGCTCCGAGCATGGTCTGGATGGCCGTGGCATCATCCCAGATGTGCTCGCGCGCATAGTCGCCGATGGCTGGGGTGGGGGTAATGGTGCCGTCGAGGACGAGCGCACGCAGGCGCTGCGGGAACTGCTGGGCGTAGGCGCGGCCCAGGGTCGTGCCGTAGCTCATCCCCCAGAAGGAGATCTTCTCTTCCCCCAGCGCGCGGCGCAGGGCGTCGATGTCACGAATGACCTGCCAGCTGCCGACGAATTGTGCATCAGACTCGTTTGCCGCGAGGCACTCCTGCAAGGCCTCCGACATCGCATCAACGTATGTGGAAGTCACCGCTCGCCAGTCGACGGATCCGGTCGCCGGCAACCTGGGCTCAGGGGTACGACAGTTCGTCAACTTGGGCTGCGACGCCCCGATGCCTCGCGGATCAAAGGCCACGATGTCGAAGGAGTCACGCACCTCCTTCGGCAGTTGGCGCTGGACGAAGCCGAGAAAGTCCAGACCCGCCGCGCCCGGACCTCCGGGATTGAAGATGAGGACGCCCCGCGTGGGAGCCACTCCAGCCCGGACGCGAGCGACCGCGATCCGATAGGTCCCCGAGTCAGAGCGAGCCCAGTCACGCGGCACCGTGAGGAAGGCGCAATCTGCGCCCTCAAGGTTGCCACCCTGACACTTCTTCCACTTGAGGGCAGGCTCCGCCTTGGCCTGAGCCACGGGCGCGGGTGCCGGGTCGGTCGCCGCCACCGCGGGCACGCCGACCAGGGACAACATCAGGACAAGAGTGACGGCAACGACTCGACGCATATCGCGAACACTAGGGGTCACGCGAGGCCCGTACCCGACAACGGCAAGAAGGCGCTGGGAGCCGCCGCTGCACTTCTGCCCAAGCCCGGGCATGGTCAACATGTAGATGGGGACACCCCTTGGGGTGTCCCCATCTACATGGCGGTGGCGGTGGGATTTGAACCCACGGTGGAGTTACCCCCACACACGCTTTCGAGGCGTGCTCCTTTGGCCGCTCGGACACGCCACCGTCGAAGAGGGTACACACGCCCCCCTACGCCGCGGCGAGGACCAGCCCCCAGGCGACGGCCCAGCGGTGACCAAGGACGCCCGCCGCATCTGCCCGACCGGCGACCGTGCCGGGGAGCGAACTGGCGAGCGCGTCGAGCACCTCATCGTCGCCCGCGGGGCCGCCCACCAGGACTACCTCGCGCGCGCTCGAGCCCAGGCCCGCCAGCGCACGTCTCACGTTGTCGCCGATGACCGCGGCCTTGAGCGCCAGGCGGATGCTCCGCCACTCCGCGGGAGCCAGGCTGGGCGAAAAGGGCAGCGGGCCGCCCGGGCCCTCGCACACCAACCAGCCCACGGTGCCCGTCGCCGCTGGTCGGTCGAGGAAGACTCGAGTGCCGTCCTCGAGGAGAGCCGCGGAGGGACTATCGATACGCCGTGAGGGACCACGCTTCACCCACTCCGCTGCTCCTCGTGAGATGCCGAGCGCATCGGCAACCGCGAGGGTGAGCATGTCGCCGCTTCCCGCTGCCGTGATCCGCTCCGCACTGTCGGAGATATCGATAGTGCCGCCGCCCAGATCGATGACCAGCGCATCCGGTGATGCAGTCGGAGTCGACAGCGCCCCGAGGCGCCCGGCCTCGATCTCCGACGACCGCACCTGGACCTCGCCACTCCAGCGCTCGCGGAAGCCCGTGATGTGGTCGGCAGTTTCCTGCTCCGCGCTCAACGCCGCGACCACGCTGCCGCGGTCGGCGAGGGCATTGGCCCGAAGCCCGGTGAGGCCGAGGCCCCCGAGATCGACGATCCACAGGTCATCGACCTGAATGCTCGAGCCATCGGGCCGCAACCACGACCGAGTCTCCCCCACTCGCCGAGGCACGTGGAGGCCGTCCATCACGGCTCCCGCGCTCGGCGCTTCGTCGACGACTCCGATGGCCGCGCTGCGGGCGGCGCGCAGTGCGTCGGCGGCGGACCGCACGTAGCCGTGCTCGTCGACGTCGAGACCAAGGTGACCTGCCAGACGCAGTGGATCCGTGGCCACGCCGAGAGCCGCGCCGTCGCGAGCGACCTCGATGCAGATACGCCGGCAGGCGAGGGCGCGCTCCGCATCGACGCAGTCGACGACCGGCACCTGAGTTGCCAGGCGGCGCGAGACCAGGCGCGCCTCATCGCCCGCGAGCAGCACACCCATCACGTCATGCGCCGATGACTGCCATGCGAGGACCTGCTCGACCGTGCGGCGGAAGCCGAGCGGATCGCTCGCGACGACCACGACAGGGTCATCGCCTTCGTCCGGCACGGACTCGGCTCGCACAGGCCGTCCTGCCCCGACGCCGACGCCGCCGGGAGAAGACACCCCGCTGGCAAGGATGACGAGTCTGCCCAGATCGGTGGGTGTTGCCGCGACGTGCACGCTCATCGACTCCACGGGCCGCTGCCGGGTCAGGACAGCGATATCGACGTCGCGTCCAAGCCTGCGCTCCATGCGAGCGAGGAGCCGCGCTGCCCCTGCACCCGAGGTCGTCGATCCCTTGACGCCACGCGTCGGCATGCGATCCCACAGGACCGGGCGACCATCCTCGGCGATGACGATCTCCGTCGTGGAGTTGCCGACATCCACGCCCGCGACGAGCGTCAACGCGCCAGCCCGCGGTCGGCGTACGCCGCAGCCGCCTCGCGCACGAGCGCCGCATTGACCGGAGCACCCAGTGATTCCAACTCATCGGCAAGCGCCATGAGCTCGGCGACCGTCGAGCGCCCGGGACGCAGCGCCTCGTAGATCGCCATCACTCGCTCATCCGGCAGATCGGTGAGCTCGGCCGCGCGACGGAAGTTCGCGGCCAACTGCGGGTTGCCGTGAGTCTCCGCCACCTGCGCCTGGTGCTCGAGCGTGGCCGGATGGATGCGCACATCCTCCGCGGTGAGCGCACCCGATCGCAGCGCATCGAGTGTGATCTCCTCGACCGGGCGTCCGGACTTGGCGATCGGCGTCATGGCGACTCCTCCAGCACGAGGGTCTCCGGCTCGACTCCGGCGACGCAGAATCCGCGCTCGATCGCCACCAGTGCGACGACGGCCGTGTGGTAGCGCGCCTCGATCGCCTCATCGGAGTACGGGTTGCGCTGCGGCTCGGGGGTCGAGCCCTTGGCGTGACGTCCCGCGTTGATACCCATGAGGCGGTACGCCGCACGGTCAAGCGTCGGCGCGACGCTGTAGAGCTCGAGGTTGGCCAGCGGAGTGAGGTCACGACGGTGGATGAGCGCCGTACCCTTCGCCTGCAGGCCGATGCCGATGCCCGATCCCGACATGCGCGCGGCGGTGAGCCCGATCAGGCCGAGGTCGATGGTGTCGTTGATGCGCACGATGCGCCCGACACATCCCTCCTCCTCCAGTCCTGCGAGGAGCTCGTCCAGCGCTTCGTCAACAGTCAGACCGCACAGCGTCTGCCAAATAGCACGACCGGTCGCGGGCGAGACGCCGATCACCACATCCCGTGGGTCGTGACTCGACTGCGCGGG
>JBIKKK010000149.1:0-5533 GCA_044360385.1 Candidatus Nanopelagicales bacterium | reverse complement strand
CTCGCGCTGGGCGCCTTCGGCACCGGCGCGACGCACGTCCTCGCGCACGACCAGGCTCTGGGCCTCCTCGTTACGCGTCGGATCCTCCCCGGTGACGACATCCGCCCCTTGGCACGTCGCGATGACGATGCGGCGACGCGGGAGATCGCGCTGCTCGCGGTTGACATCCATCGCGACCAGCGCGCTGTGCACGGCCTGCCCGCGCTCGAGGACATCGGCGCGGCGTTCGATGCGGCATCCGATTCCCGGCTTCCGACCTCGACTGTCGATGCAGCGAAAGGCCTCTTCGCTGACCTCGTCGCGGACAACACGTCGATGGTCGTGTTGCACGGGGACCTTCAGCATTTCAATGTGCTCAACGCCGGCGGGTCCTGGCGCGTGATCGACCCGCACGGGTGGGTGGGGGATCCGGCGTTCGAAGCAGCCGCACTCCTCGCCAATCCGCGCGGCCTGGTCGAGGGAGGCGATGCTCGCGGCATGGACGGGCGTGAGCTCGCAGTCAAGGCTCGACGACGTGCAGACATCTACGCCGAGACGACCGGCTACGACGTGAATCGATTGCGCGCCTGGGGATTCGTGGGATGCGTCATCGCCGAGCTATGGATGATCGAGTCCCACGATCTCGTGCACGGTGCGCCCTTGGCCGTCGCCGAGGCGCTCCTCGAGCAGGGCATCTGACGTCGTAGATCAGTCGCGCAGCGAGCCCGCGATGTCGATGACGAAGCGATAGCGCACATCGGAGTCCTTCACGCGCTGCCATGCCTCGTTGATATCAGCGATGTCGATGACCTCGACGTCGGCGACGATCCCGTGCTCGGCGCAGAAGTCGAGCATCTCCTGCTTCGTCTCGATGCCCGCGAGCTTTTCGCCGATGATGGTGCGGGCCTCACCCACGAGGTTGCCGGCGTTGAAGCTCAGCGGCTCGACGGGCAGGCCCACGATGGCCAGGGTGCCGCGGCTCTTGAGTAGTCCGAGGTAGGCGTCGACGTCGATGGCAGCGGAAACGGTGCTGAGGATCATGTCGAAGGACTTACTGAGTGGTCGCAGGGCCGCGCGATCATGGGTGGCGACGAACGCGTCGGCGCCGAGCCGTAGGGCGTCGGCCTCCTTGCCGGGGCTGTGACTGAAGACCGTCACGCGCGCTCCCATGGCCTTGGCGATGCGCACGCCGACGTGACCGAGTCCGCCGAGTCCGATGATCCCGATCTCCTTGCCCGGACTCGCATAGTCCTTGAGCGGGGGATAGACCGTGATGCCCGCGCAGAGGAGGGGTGCGACCGCGTAGGTGTCGGGGCTCTCGGGGATGCGCAGCACGTAATGCTCGTCGACCACGATGCTCTCGGAGTAGCCGCCGTAGGTCGGCGTCTCGCCGTCCTGCTCGTAGCCGTTGTAGGTCGTGGACCACGTGGGGCAGTGGTTCTCGTCTCCGGCAGTGCACGCATCGCACGTGCCACAGGAGGCGACGTAGCAGCCCACACCCACCCGGTCGCCCACCGCGTGCTTGGCGACCTCGGAGCCGACCTCGGTGACGCGTCCGACGATCTCGTGGCCGGGCACCATGGGGAAGATGTCCATGCCCCAGTCGGCCTCCGCCTGGTGGATGTCGGAGTGGCAGACCCCGCAGGCGTCGATCTCGATGAGGACGTCCCGCGGTCCCACCTCGCGGCGCTCGATGGTGGTGGGGGTCAGGCGTGCGCCTGCCTCCGCTGCCGCGTAGGCCCGTGCCTGCATGCTGCTCCTTCAGGTCGCTGAGGTGCTGAACTCCAGAAGCGTAGTCGTGGCGTAATGCTCGCCCGGCCGCAGGACACAGGGACCGAGCTCGGGCTGATTCGGCGCGTCGGGCATGCGCTGTGTCTCCAGCGACATCGACTGGTGGACCTCGAAGGGCGACCGGAGGTTGTTGCCGCTGTAGACCTGCATGCCGGGTGCATCCGTGAACACGCGGAGCACCCGCCCGCTGCCGGGATGGGTCAGGACGGCACCGAGGCGCATGTCCCCCGCGGCACCCTCGAGCAGGTAGCAGTCGTCGAGTCCGCCCGTGGCCTCGAGGATCGGCCCGAGGGGGCGAGATGCGCGCATGTCGTAGGGCGTGCCGTCCACGTCGACAATCCCGGTGGGAATCTGGAATTCGTCGTAGACGAGTTTGCGGCCGGCCGGGACCTGGAGTTCGTGATCGGCGATGGAGTGCGAGCCGGCGAGATTCCAGTAGGCGTGATTGGCCATGCTGATGACGGTCGGCGCATCGGTGGTCGCTTCGTAGTGCGTCTCGATCCGCCCCTCACTGACGACATAGGTCGTCCGCGCTGAGACCGTGCCGGGGAATCCCATGTCACCGTCGGGGCTCATCAGCGAGAAGCGGATCGTCGCGCTGCCGTCATCGTCGGAGATCTCATCGACGTTCCAGATGAGCCGATCCCAGCCCATGCTGCCGCCGTGGAGCGTGTTGGGACCGTTGTTGACATCGAGCGGGTACTCGACCCCGTCGAGTGCGAAGGCGCCGCCGGCGATCCGGTTGGCGTAACGGCCCAGGGTGGCACCGAGGTGAGGATTGAGCGGGCGGATCGCGTGGTCGGCCACGGTCGGCAGGGCGAGGTGAACGCCTACGAGAGTGCCGTCACGGTCGGGTACGTCGACCTCGCGGATCGCCGCACCCAGCGACAGCAATTGCACCCGCATGCGGGGGAAGGTGACCTCGATGACGGTGACGTCGCCCGCATCGGTGGCGTCTGACCAGGTGGTGACACTCATGAAGTGCCCAATGCCGCGTCGACGACGATCCGTGCCGCCTGCTGCACCTCGGCGAGATGCTCCGGTCCGCGGAACGACTCGGCGTAGATCTTGTAGACATCCTCGGTGCCCGACGGGCGTGCAGCGAACCAGGCGCTGGCTGACTCGACCTTGAGACCGCCGATGGGTGCGTCATTGCCCGGCGCGCGCGTGAGGACGCGGGCGATGGGCTCGCCGGCGAGCTCGGTCGAGGTGACCTGCTCGGGTGAGAGGGCCGCGAGTGCAGCCTTCTGCTCGCGCGTGGCGGGTGCATCCACGCGCGCATACGCCGGGTCGCCGTGGAGCTCGGTCAGGCGCCGGTAGCGAGCCGATGGTGACTCGCCCGTCTCCGCAAGGATCTCCGAGGCGAGCAGCGCGAGGATGATGCCGTCCTTGTCGGTGGTCCAGACGGATCCGTCTCGACGCAGGAACGATGCACCGGCCGATTCCTCACCACCGAAGCCGACACTGCCGTCGATGAGCCCGGGCACGAACCACTTGAAGCCGACGGGCACCTCCCAGAGCCGCCGATCGAGTGCGGCGGTGACGCGATCGATCATCGACGAACTCACCACGGTCTTGCCGACGGCCGCATCCGCGCTCCATCCCTCTCGCCGCGAGAAGAGGTAGTCGATCGCTACGGAGAGGAAGTGGTTGGGATTCATCAGTCCGCCATCGGGGGTGACGATGCCGTGCCTGTCGGAGTCGGCGTCATTGCCCGTCGCGATGTCGTAGTCGGCGCGGCGGTCAATGAGCGAGGCCATCGCGTGGGGGGAGGAGCAGTCCATGCGGATGTTGCCATCCCAGTCCAGCGTCATGAAGCGCCAGGTGGGATCGACGCGAGGGTTCACCACCGTGAGGTCGAGGTCGTAGGCGTCGGCGATCGCCGACCAGTATTCGACGCTGGCCCCGCCGAGGGGATCCGCTCCGATGCGCACGCCCGCCACCCGGATCGCGTCGATGTTGACCACGGACGGGAGATCGTCGACGTAGTGGCGCAGGTAGTCATAGCGATGAGTGGTCGACGCCGCCATGGCGCGGGGGAGGGTCACTCGACGTACGCCCTCGAGTCCTGCGGCGAGCAGCTCGTTTGCACGGTCCTGGATCACCGAGGTGATCTCGGAGCCCGCGGGGCCGCCATCGGGCGGGTTGTACTTGAAGCCGCCATCGCGCGGCGGATTGTGGCTCGGCGTGACGACGATGCCATCCGCGCGCCCGGGATCCGTGGCCGAGCGCCCCGCGTTGTGCCGCAGGATCGCGTGCGACACCGCCGGAGTGGGCGTGAGCCCGTCGCGGGAGTCGATGGCCACCGTCACGCCGTGTGCGGCGAGCACCTCCAGTGCCGTGGCCCATGCCGGCTGGCTCAGGGCATGACTGTCGCGACCGAGGTAGAGCGGGCCGTTGATGCCCTCCTTCTTGCGGTATTCCGCGATGGCCTGCGTGGTGGCGGCGATGTGATCGTCGTTGAAGGCCTGGGTGAACGACGACCCGCGATGCCCGGAGGTGCCGAAGGCGACCCGCTGAGCGGGATCTGCCACATCGGGATGCCCGGTGTAGTACGCCGTGACGAGGGCGGCGACGTCGATGAGATCGTCATCCTGGGCTACCTGTCCGGCGCGCGGGTGCGTCGTCATGGGGCTATCCTGCCAAGTCCAGGTTGCGGGGCGCAGGCCATAGGCTCGAAGCGTGGCGCGTGACGAGGTGGCGGTGATCTCGCGCGAGGGTGTCCCGGACCGCCGCTACTTCCGCACTCCCGCCACAGCACCCGGGCCGAGCGGCCCGCAGATGCTGCGCGCCATCCGGACGATTCGATCCGATGCCCTCGGCTTCCTCGAGCAGATGGCACGCGTGTACGGCCCGGTCGTGCAGTTCCCTATTCCGTCACCGCCGACCTACCTCGTATCCGATCCGGAGGCCGTGCGCCGAGTCCTCGTCACCCATGCGCGCGACTACGACAAGGAGACGATCCAATACCGCTCGCTCTCGCTTGTCACGGGGGAGGGCTTGCTCACCACGTCGGGTGAGGTGTGGCGACGGCAGCGTCGGATGGTGCAACCGGCCTTCCACCATGAGGTTCTCGAAGGGGTCGTCGGGCACGCGGCGCGTGCCTCCGACGAGCTCCTCTCGCGCTGGGGTGACCTCTCGCGTGGTGCCGTCGTCGATATCGACGAGGCGATGATGCGCGTGGCTCTCGAGACCGTGGGCGCATCCCTCTTCGGCACGGATCTGTCAGGGGATGCCGACCGGTTGGCGCGTGCCACCATCGAGGCCCTCGATGTCGTCGTGGCTCGCGCCCAGGTGCCGGTGCAGCCGCCCGGATGGCTACCCACGCGGCGCACTCGTCGGCTGCGAGCGGCGCTCTCGCAGCTCGACGATGCCGTCGCCTCGATGGTTGCCTCGCGACAGCGCGCGGACTCCGCGGATGAGCCGTCCACTCTCCTTGACCTGCTCCTCGAAGCGGCTGCAGCCGATCCGCCCATTCCCGCCTCCGAGGTGCGCGATGAGCTCGTGGCCTTCCTCGTCGCCGGACACGAGACGACCGCGAGCGCTCTCACATGGGCGCTGTGGCTGCTGGCCGGTGATGCCGAGGTGCAGAGCGAGGTGGCCCGGGAACTCGATGAGGTGCTGGGGGGGAGTGCTCCGACGTACGCCGACCTCGATCGTCTGCCGTGGACGCGCGCGGTCTTCGACGAGGCGATGCGGCTCTATCCCCCCGTGTGGCTGGTGTCGCGTCACGCGAAGGAGGACGACGTACTCGCGGGCCGTG
>JBIKKK010000024.1:0-18709 GCA_044360385.1 Candidatus Nanopelagicales bacterium | reverse complement strand
GGCAGGGTGCGCCGTCTTCCTGTTTCGCCCCTTCATCTCTTTCCCCTTCCTTGGACTTGTCCGCGCGCCTGTGCGGACGCGAACGCGCGGTGCAGGGCAACCACGAGGGCGAGCAGGAACCCTTGCCTGAAGGAGGTCCTTACGGGGTCGCCCTCGGCTTGCGAAGTCACCCGGTCGTCCGCGCGGACACGCTCGCGAAGTGTCTGTGGGTGAAGAGGTTCGGGCCATGGTGCGATCTTGGACACGGATAGTCCCAGGAAGAGCAGGGTGTTAATGGCGACGAGTGCAAGGAGAGTGGTCATCACGCCCTGGCCTCGGCTTCTGCGGGTGTCAGGTGTCCCCAAGCCATTTCGTGGGAGCCCATCATGCCGGCGAGCCCTCTGATGAAACTTGCCTGGAGGAGCAGGCTGTAGACGATCTCTGGCACGAGCGCGAAAGCGATCATGCGGCCGCGCCATCCTGTGTCCCACGCGGAGAGTCCTCGCTCGAGAGAGAAGGCGACCATCACGAGTGCCCAGAAGGGCAGCAGGGCCCATTGGCCGGAGATGATCGGCGCAGCAATCAGCGCTGCGAGAGATAGCGGTAGTGCAAGCGATCCGTAGGCGAGCCCCCACTGCTGTAGCCAGTACCGTGCGGTGGACGACCTCAGCCCGTAGTCGTTGAGATTCTCGAGCGCGCCTCGCTGCCATCGCAGTCGCTGGGTCCACAGCGTCGTGAGCGTGGGCATCGTCTCGGTCGTCACCCGGCAAGTGCGTGGAGAGACGACGTAGGCACCGAGCGACTTGAGGGCCAGGGTTAGCTCGTTGTCTTCGGTGATGGCGGACTCGGCATACACTTTGCCGCGAGTCCCGGGAAGCGAGACGCCCCGCTGGGAGGCGATCTCCTCGAGTGCGCTTGGCCGGAAGACGGTCGCCGTCCCCGTGAGGACGAAGACGCGGCCCCGTCTGGATGCGAGTTGACGTGCGTAGCGGGCGAACTCATTCCGCTGGAGTTGCGCTAGCAGTCCGGGGCGCGCGTCTCCGACGAAGACGCCTCCTACGGCGCTGACTTGGAGGTCGCGCTCCAGGATGCGGCTCGCCTCGCGGATGAAGTCGGGAGACAGATGGGTATCCGCATCCATGACCAGGAGCAGATCGGAGGGGCCGAGGGTCGGGAGCAATTGCGCGAGGGCCTGGTTGAGAGCGCCGGCCTTGCGTCCCCGATTGTGTCGTGATTCTAGGACGGTGCATCCGGCGCTGAGCGCGACGTCGCGCGTCTGATCGACGCACATGTCGGCCATCACCACCACCTGGTCTGGTGTGCGTGTTTGTTCCCGCAGGGACGCGAGTGTGGCGGGCAAGGTGGACTCTTCGTTATGTGCCGGGATGAGGACAGTGACTCGAGTCGACGTCAGTCGCGACCCCTGCCCTGGGCCCTGATCGATGCTCTGTGTGCCGACCATGGGCAGTAGCGATACCGCCTCGAGGGCAATCGCGCCGATGAGGACGGCGGCCAGGGCGCCTAGGGCCGCGAAAATGACAGTCATCGGAGGCGCCCCCCAGGTGCCACCCTGCGTGGTCGTGCGAGTGAGGTACCAGGCAGTGAGGAGGAGTGCTCCCAGAGTCGTCAGAGTGATGGCGATGAGGATGGACCCGGAGATGAAGCGAGTGCGGGGCTCGTGTTCATCGCGCATGTTGCTCGGGGAATGCATCCCTTCTCCCTTTCGACATCGTTGATCGCCCCCCGCGTTCCGTTCCACCTTTGTCGACGGTGCAGTCACCTGCAATGAGTGGAGCGGTCATGAAGCGAGCCGGGCTACTCCTGTCTCAGATGTGACCGGTCGTCATTGATGCGGCTGTGGCTGACATCCTTTGCCGGTGGCCCACCTGCTCGTCATCGCCGATTCCCTCGCCTTCCACGGGCCTGAGCGCTCAGAGCGACCATCCGATCCGCGTCTCTACCCGCAGGTGGCCGGCCGGATCCTCGACGCTGATGTCGACCTGGTCGCGCGCCAGGGCTGGACCGCGCGCGATGGCTGGTGGGCGCTCACCAAGGATCCGGTCGTGTGGGGTGAGTACCTCCCGCGCGCCGACTACCTCCTCATCGGAGTCGGCGGCATGGACCAGTTGCCCACGCCCGTGCCCACCTGGCTGCGCGAGTCGATCCCCTATATCCGCCAGGGTCAGGTACGGCGTGCCGCACGCGATGCGCTGCGCGCATCGACTCCGCCACTCGTCCGGGCCGTCGGGGGGCCCTTCCGCACGCTGCCGCAGCCGGCGACCGATCGCTATCTCAGTCGCATGGTCCAGGGCGTGCGGATGATGAGGCCCGACCTGCCGATCGCGCTCATGGGACCCCCACCGTGGACGGGCGCCTACTACCCGTCGACGCGGGCGCACGCCCCTGCCGTTGTGGCGGCTCGCGCGTGGGCTGCGCGTGAGGGGGTGACGTACGTCGACGTCGAGCCGCTAGTGGCGCCGAGGCTGGCGACCTGCAATCCCGATGGGATGCACTGGTCGTGGGAGGTCCACGCCCTCGTCGGCGAAGCTGTAGCGGAGTCGTACCCTCGTTAAGTGGCGGCTCGTGAGCCGCGACACGCCGTACGGCCCCATCACGAGCCGCCACTCAACGAAGTCGAGGGCATGCTGACGGCGTGACCTGGATCCTGCCGATGGCCGTCGCTGGCGTCATCGCGGTGCTCGACTGGTGGGCGGTGGGCACCGACCGGCGTGGCATCGAGCGTTGGGCCAAGCCCGCCGTAATGGTCTTCCTGATCGCCGCGGCGGTGCTCATCCCCGCGGAGTCCGACTGGATCCGCTGGTGGATCGTCATCGGCCTGGCTTTCGGCCTGATCGGCGACGTGCTGCTTTTCCAGGACCGCTTCATCCCGGGCGCGGCGGCGTTCCTCGTGGGACACCTGGCCTATGTCGTCGCGCTGGTGCCGATCGAGCATCCGCTGCCCGCGGTCGTCTTCGGCCTGGTCATCGTCGGCGCATTCGCGATCAGCCTGGGCCGCTGCATCGTGCGCGGGGCCTGGCGGCAATCGCCTCTGCTCGGTGGAATCGTCATCGCCTACATGGTCACGATCGGTGCGGTCGTCGTACTCGCTGTCGGGTCATGGTCGACCGTCGCAGGTATCGCCGCACTGCTCTTCATGGCGTCCGACACGCTGCTCGCCTGGGCTCGCTTCGTCGGATCGGCGCCCGGCGGGAGGGTTGCCGTGATGGTGACTTACCAGCTCGCCCAGGCCGGGTTCGTGCTCGCGATCCCGACACTCGTCATCTAGTGTCGAGGCCATGCGTCGGCCTCGACCACTCCGGCTCCTCGGCCCAATGCTCGCCGCATCACTCGCGCTGGGCGCCGCGGGCTGTGCGTCCGAGACGCCCAGCGGGCCGGTCAATCTGCCGTCGGGATTCGACCTCCAGGCGCATATGGGCGGTCGCGACGCCCGGCCCCAGAACACTCTGCCGGCCTTCGCCTACGCCCTGTCGGTCGGCGTGACCACCCTGGAGATGGACGTGGTGATCACAGCGGACGACGTGCCGGTGATCAATCACAACAGGAGAGTGTCGTGGTTCCTCGCCAAGAATCCGTGGGGCCGATTCCTCTCCACCGACGAAGAGCCCGATATCCGCTACACGACGCTGGAGGACCTCCGGAAGTTCGACGTCGGAGCCATGAGTCCTGACGCCCCGTACGGCTACTGGGAGGCACACGGCAGGACGCAGAAGTCGGTCCCCGGGGCCACGATCCCGACTCTCGAAGAAGTCTTCCAGTTGGTGAAGGACTGGGGCAATGACGATGTCTTCCTCAGCCTCGAGACCAAGTCCACGCCGTACGTCGTGAACCCTGCGAATCCGACACCGGAAGAGTGGACTCACGCCATTTACGACCTCGCGGTCGAGTACGACCTGCAGGACCGGATCATGATCCAGTCCTTCGACTGGCGCACCCTCCAAGAGATGAAGCGGATCGATCCGCGCGTCGCGACCGTCGCGCTGACGGCCAATCAGCCGTCGTGGAATCTGGAGGGTGATGAGGGCGACTACCAGTGGCCCGACGCGGATCGTCCCTCGCCGTGGATGGCCGGTCTGGACCTCAAGGACTTCGGCAACAGCCCCGTGCAGGCCGCGGCCGCAATCGACGCCGATGTGTATTCGCCGTACTACAAGGAGGTCACGCCCGAGGTCATCCAGGAGGCCCACAGCCTGGGAATGCGCGTCACTCCATACACAGTGAACGATGCCGAGCAGATGCGATCACTGATTGCCATGGGGGTGGACGGCATCATCACGGACCGCCCCGCGACTTTGCGCGCGGTCATGGAGGAGTTGGGAATGCCGCTGCCTCCCAAGGATCCGGCACCCGAGGGCAAGCCGTACTTCACCGGGCTCGATGGCCTTTAGGGCGCGAGTGCGTCAGGTCAGGCGGCCTTGCGCGTCGCGACGATCCCCTCGATGAACATCGCCCCAATGGCGACCCACACCGCGATGGTCAGCACATCCACTGCCGTCCAGTTGGCCCAGTCGCTGACAACGTTGGAGATGATCAGCAGGGTGGCGGCGACCAGCCCGATGATGGCCACGATGCGATTCGCCTTCGGGCTGAGGCTCCGGCCCAGGATTCGTCCCTTGCCCGTCACCGCTATCCACAGGCCGGTCAGGCCGAGGAAGGCGAGGACGACGGCCAGCAGGACCCCGAAAGGCCCCCACTCGCCGATGGGCTGGGCGACGAACGCCAGCACGATTCCGGCAATCGCGGCGAGGAGCCACACGGTGCCGACGACCTTGCGCTGGACCGCTGTTTCCGCCATAGCTTCCACCTCTCTGGAAGGACGCCTGCCCGTGGCCTCAGGCTAGCGAGAGCGCGGTCGGTAGGCTCGCCCCCGCTATGGACGACACGCGAGAGACGTACGACGTCGAGGTGATCCAGGACCGGTGGCTGCCGGTCTGGGACGACCTTCAGCCCTTCCGCTCGGGCATCGAGGGTGATCCGCGTCCGACCAAGTACGTCCTCGACATGTTCCCGTACCCATCGGGTGACCTCCACATGGGTCACGCGGAGGCATACGCACTCGGTGATGTCGTCGCCCGCTACTGGGTGCAGCGCGGCTACAACGTCATGCACCCCATCGGCTGGGACGCCTTCGGCCTGCCCGCCGAGAACGCCGCGATCCGCCGCGGCGAGGACCCCGGCCTGTGGACCTACGAGAACATCGCGCAGCAGAAGGCCTCCATGCGCCGCTACGCGTGCTCCTTCGACTGGGACCGCGTGCTCAACACCTGCGACCCGGAGTACTACCACTGGAACCAGTGGTTCTTCCTCCAGATGTACGAGCGCGGCCTGGCCTACCGCAAGGCCTCCAATGTCAACTGGTGCCCCAACTGCCAGACCGTGCTTGCCAACGAGCAGGTCGTCCAGGGACTGTGCGAGCGCTGCGATACGCCGGTCACCAAGAAGAAGCTCACCCAGTGGTATCTCAAGATCACCGATTACGCCGACCGCCTGCTCGACGACATGCAGCAGCTCGAGGGCAGGTGGCCGGAGAAGGTGCTGCTCATGCAGCGCAACTGGATCGGCCGATCCACGGGCGCCGAGGTCGACTTCGTCATCGAGGGCCGCGACGAGCCCGTCACCGTCTTCACCACGCGCCCCGACACCCTCTACGGCGCGACGTTCTTCGTCGTGGCAGCCGACTCCGACCTCGCGGCCGAACTCGCTGCGGGCACCGAGGCCGAGGCGGAGTTCGCGGCGTACCTGGAGAAGGTCAAGCAGTCCTCTGAGATGGACCGACTGGCCACCGACCGCGATAAGACGGGCGTCTTCCTGCACCGCTACGCGATCAACCCGGCCAACGGCGAGCGCATCCCGGTGTGGGCCTCTGACTACGTGCTCGCGGACTACGGCACCGGCGCGATCATGGCCGTGCCCGCCCACGACCAGCGTGACCTCGACTTCGCGCGTGCCTTCGATCTGCCCGTGCGCGTCGTCGTCGACGCGGGCGAGGACCCGAATGAGACCGGCGTGGCGACCGCCGACGACGGTCCCCACGTCAACTCCGGTCCGCTCGACGGTCTCGACAAGGCCGAGGCAATCGATGCGATCATCGAAATCCTCGGCGAGCGCGGCACCGGCAAGGCATCGATCAACTATCGCCTGCGCGACTGGCTCATCTCGCGTCAGCGCTACTGGGGCACGCCGATCCCGATCGTGCACTGCGTGGATTGCGGTGAGGTCCCTGTGCCGATGGACCAACTGCCCGTCACGCTGCCGCCGGCTCAGGGCCTGGACCTCAAGCCCAAGGGCACGTCGCCCCTGGGGGCGGCGACCGAGTGGGCCACCGTCGCGTGCCCGCGCTGCGGGCGCGCCGATGCCCAGCGCGACGCCGACACGATGGACACCTTCGTCGACTCGTCCTGGTACTACCTGCGCTACCTCGACCCGCATAAGGCCGACGGACCCTTCGACGTCGAGGCCGCGAAGAAGTGGATGCCGGTCGACCAGTACGTCGGCGGCGTGACCCACGCGATCCTGCACCTGCTCTACAGCCGCTTCTTCACCAAGGTGCTCTACGACATGGGCATGGTCGACTTCACCGAGCCCTTCACGCGCCTGCTCAACCAGGGCATGGTCGTCATGGACGGCTCCGCCATGAGCAAGTCCCGCGGCAACCTCGTGAAGCTGTCGGACGAGTTGGCGGTGCATGGCGTGGATGCGATTCGTCTGACGATGGTCTTCGCCGGTCCGCCGGAGGATGACATCGACTGGTCCGACGTCTCGCCCGCAGGCTCCAAGAAGTTCCTGGCTCGTGCCTGGCGCATCGCCCAGGACGTCACGAGCGCTCCCGGCGCCGATCCGGCAACGGGGGATGTCGAGTTGCGCAAGGTCACCCATCGCACGCTGCACGACGCGGCGCATGCCTTGGAGACCTTCCGCTTCAACGTCGCGGTTGCCAAGACGATGGAACTGGTCAACGCCACGCGCAAGGCCATCGACTCCGGCTGCGGGCCAGCTGATCCAGCCGTGCGGGAGGCCGCGGAGGCAGTCGCGATCCTGCTCTCGCTCGCCGCGCCCTACACCGCGGAGGACATGTGGCGCCTGCTCGGCCACGCTCCGTCGGTGGCGCTGGCTGGCTGGCCCGAGGTCGATCCGACCCTGCTCGTGCAGGACTCCGTCACCTGCGTGGTCCAGATCGCCGGCAAGGTGCGCGACCGCCTCGAGGTCTCGCCCGATATTTCCGAGGACGCGCTGCGGGAGCTCGCACTGTCGTCTGATGCTGTGACGAAGGCGCTGGACGGCAAGGGGATCAAGACCGTCATTGTGCGCGCACCCAAGCTCGTCAACATCGTCCCCGAGTAGCCGTGCAGACCCCGCCCACTCTCACCGCGGGGCCTGTCACCCTGCGTCCTCACGCCCGCGCGGACCGCGACGACATCATCGAGGCCTGCCGGGACGAGCAGACATGGACGTGGACGACAGTGCCGCATCCCTACGCGCCCGAGCACGCTGATGCCTATCTGGACCGGACGATCGGGACGGACATCGACAGCGAGTGGCCCCGGTGGGCGATCGAGGTCGATGCCCGCTTCTCCGGCAACTTCGGTGTCACCCTCGATGGTGCCGGCCTGGCCAATGTTGGCTACTACGTCGCCCCCTGGGCACGCGGGCGCGGCGTAGGCACGCTGGCCCTGTGGCTGGCCTGCGATTGGGCCTTTGGCGAGGGCGGCTGCCAGGTGGTGACCTGGGAGGCCCTCGTGGGCAACGACGCCTCCCGCAGGATGGTGGAGAAGGTCGGCTTCCGCGTGCACGCCGACGTCCGCCGCCTCGGCGTAGTCCAGCGCGGCACGCGCGTCGACGTATGGACCGCCGACCTGCTGCCCGAGGATCTTGTGCCGCTCGAGACGCTCCTGCCGTGATCGAGATCTCCGCCGACGAAGCGCGCCGCGCCGCGCTCTGGGCGCAGGGGCTACTCGGCACGCCGAAGGTGCCGAAGGCTGAGGCGAAGCGCGAGCAGTCGGTCATCGACATGCTCGAGCACCTGGGTGCCGTGCAGCTCGACACGATCTCGGTCCTCGCGCGATCGCATGAGCTCGTCGCCTACGCCCGACTGGGGGCGATTGGCCGCAAGGCGGTCGAGTCGGCGTATTGGAGCGGTGACACGGCATTCGAATACTGGTCGCACGCCGCATGCATCCTGCCGATGTCGGAGTGGCCGTGGTTCTCCTTCCGGCGCCGTCACTACGCGCGCAGGGGTTGCACCTGGAACGACGCGCCCAGCACCAAGGAATTGCGACGGGTCCTCAAGCGCCTGGCTACCGACGGCCCGATGACGGTCACGGAGCTCGGCGGCGGGCGCCTGGGGGGCGAATGGTGGTCCTGGTCGGAGACCAAGAACGCCCTCGAATGGCACCTGCTCGTGGGGGACGTCATCGTCAGCCGGCGCAGGGCGTGGAAGCGCGTCTACGACCTGCCCGAGCGCGTCGTCCCCGTCGATCTGCGCGAGCAGCGAGGCTGGGTCGACGACGATGGCATACACGGTCCATCCGATGCGGAGTGCCTGCGCCGACTCGTCGAGCTCGGCGGTCACTCCGTGGGTGTGGGCACGATCGGGGACATCGCCGACATCCATCGGCTCACGCTGGGTCAGGCGACCTCTCACGTGGGCGAGACAGACCTGGTGGAGGTGTCGGTGCGCGGATGGGATCAGCGCGCCTGGGCATCGGCTGAGGCGCTCGAGTGGCTGGGTACGTCGTCACGCGAGCGATCGCGGACGACCCTGCTGTCGCCGTTTGATTCCCTGGTCTGGAATCGCGACCGCATGGAGCGGATCTTCGACATGGAGCATCGCCTCGAGGCATACACACCTGCCGCCAAGCGCGTCCACGGCTACTTCGCGATGCCGGTCCTCCACGGTGGACGCCTGGTCGGTCGCGTCGACCCCGCTCGCGAAAAGGGCACGCTGGTCGCCAAGCGCGTGACCCTGGAGACGACCGGATCAGGGGCTCCGGTCCGCGGTGCCATCGACGGGACCGCGAAGGCGCTGCGCGAGGCGGCCACCTGGGTCGGTGCTGAATCGGTCAGCATCGAGCAGGTCGTGCCCCCAAACCTGAGGCCCCGTCTGGTCGCTGCCGTTACCGGCTAGCCTGGGCAGATGTCCGCCGTCGCTGTCGTCACCGATTCCACGGCGTACCTGCCCTCCGATCTCCTTGAGGGCACTTCCATCGAGATCGTGCCCGTGCAGGTCGTCGTCGGTGGTCGCCCCTACGACGAGACTGCTGACGAGGCCAGCCCCGCCCGGATCGCCGATGCTCTGCGTGCCTGGCAGCCGGTCACCACGAGCAGGCCCTCTCCCGAGCGCTTCCGCCAGGCCTTTGCGCAGGCCGCGCAGCATGGCGCGGAAGCGATCGTGTGCGCCACGCTGTCCTCGCGCATGTCGGCCACCTACGAGTCCGCTGAGCTGGCAGCCAAAGAGGTCGACATCCCGGTCCACCTCGTGGACAGCCGCACCGTCGGCATGGGGCTCGGCTTTGCGGTCCTCGCCGGTGCTCGCAGGGCGCAGGAGGGCGCTTCAGCCGATGAGGTTGCCTCGCTTGTCGAACGACGTGCCCGAGCCTCAACTTCACTCTTCTACGTCGACACCCTCGAGTACCTCCGCCGCGGGGGTCGCATCGGAGTTGCGCGCGCGGCTTTCGGGCAAGCGCTTCAGGTGAAGCCGATCCTGCAGATCCTCGATGGCGAGGTCATGCCCTTGGAGAAGGTGCGCACCACGGCCAAGGCCATGGCCCGCATCACCGAGCTCACCCTTGCCGCCACCCTGGGCCGCAGCGTGGAGATCGCTGTGCAGCACCTGGACGCCGCGGAGCGCGCGCACGCGTTGGCGGCGTCTCTCGAGGAGGCGCTCCCGCACACGCGGATCGTCGTATGCCCGCTGGGTGCGGTCGTCGGGGCTCACACCGGCCCCGGCATCGTCGCCTCCGTGGTCTCGCCCCTGCTCGACTAGCGTCCACAGGGCCGCAGACCCCGCCTCGTCCACGGAGGCGCTCTGGCTTAGGCCTGCGGTGAGCGTGCGCTCCTAGCGTCGCCGGGTGACCTGGAGCCCGCGCACCTTGCGCGCCCTCGCGATGCTTCTCGGCGCACTCATTCTCGTGGTGGGCTACTGGTGGTGGCAGGGGCGCACTCGACCCGTGGTGACGCTGCCTGATCCCGTGCCCGCGACGAGTGCAAGCGCCGTGACCGAGGCGCTGGGCGAGGTGACGGTGCACGTCCGCGGTCGCGTCGCGCGCCCGGGGGTGGTGACTCTGCCGCCCGGATCCCGCGTGGTCGACGCGATTGAAGCGGTCGGCGGTGTGCGTGCGGGAGCCTCCACCGGAGAGCTCAACCTGGCCCGGGTCCTCGTCGACGGCGAGCAGGTCGCGGTGGGGGTGCGCGCGGCAGGTCAGGCCACCTCCGGAGGTGGGCCGGCTGCGACGGATGCCTCGGGTGATGCCGCGACCACCCTTGTGGACCTCAATGCCGCCACCGCCGCTGAGCTCGAGGCGCTCCCAGGCATCGGGCCGGTCCTCGCGCAGCGGATCGTGCAGTGGCGCGAGGACAACGGCACCTTCACCGATGTCGAGGTGCTCGGCGAGGTCACCGGCATCGGCGACGCGCTCATGGCTCAGCTCCGTCCGCTGGTGCGCGCCGGATGACGGGTCTCGTGCCCGGTGCGGTGGCAGCGTGGATCCTCACTCTCGCCGGCACTGTGCTGCTGGCCCACGGGATCGACCCCGCCGTCGTCATCCGAATCGAGCTCGCCGCTGCGATCACCGCCGCAGCCCTCCTTGTGATCGCGCTCATGCGACGGCGCTACGCGTGGGCTGCCGTGGGCGCGGTGCTGTCAGCCGCGCTGCTGTCATCGGCGTCGTACGCCGCCACCGTGACGGCAGGCCCCCTCGACTCCGTGGGCGCGAGGGCAACCGTGGACGCGACCGTGATCGGCGACATGCGACTGCGCACGGGATTCGGCAGTCCCGCCTTGGAGGTGCGGGCCCACGCCACGGGTGCCACAAGCACGGAAGGCAGCTGGGATCTCGGGGCGCCCGTGCTGCTCCGGATGTCACCGGAGGATGCCCCACCCATCGGTGCCCGAGTGCGCGTCACCGGCACGGTCCGCGAGCGGGATCCGATGCGCGGACTCGCGGCCCGCATCGATGCCGAGCGCGTGACCGTCATCGAGCCCCCGGGGGTCCTCGGCGCCCTGGCCAATACCGTCCGTGGCTCGTTGAGGACGTCGCTCGCGGGCGCACCTGTGCGCGCGGCCGCCCTTGTCGAGGGACTGGCAGTCGGTGAGGAGACAGCCCAGCCGCCTGAGCTCGCCGAGCAGATGCGGGTGGCGGGACTGTCCCACCTGACCGCGGTGTCCGGCGGCAACACGTCCATCGTCGTGGGGGTGGTGCTGGTGGTCGCGACGCTCGTGGGCTTGGGACTGGTCGGACGAGTGGTCGCGGCGGGTCTTGCACTCGGGGCCTTTGTCGTCATTGTCGGTCCGCAGCCGAGCGTGCTGCGTGCTTCGGTCATGGCCATCGTCGCCCTGCTCACGATCATCACGGGCACTCGGCGCGCGGGGCTTCATGCGCTGGCCTTCGCGGTCGTCGTCCTCATCGTGCTCTCGCCGTCGATGGCATCGTCGTGGGGCTTCGCGCTCTCGGTGGCGGCGACCGGCGGTCTCATCGTGCTCGCCGCGCCGATGGTGTCGCGTTGGGGACAGGGTGGACGCGTACGTCGCGCATTGGTGGCCGCGCTCGCGCTGACCGTCGGTGCTCAGGTGGCGACACTCCCGCTCATCGCGGCTTTCGGCGATGGGCTCAGTCTCGTGGCCGTCCCGGCCAACCTCCTGGCGGCGCCTGCCGTCGCTCCGGTCACCGTGCTCGGTCTGGGCGCGGCAGTCACGGGCACCTTCGCGCCACCGCTCGCAGGCGTCCTTGCGCGCTGTGCGGAGCCCTTCGCCGCGTGGATCGCTCTCGTCGCCGAATGGACCTCCGCATGGCCGGCCGCGACACTCCCGTGGCCCGGCGGTCTGCCCGGTGCGGTGCTGGCCAGCCTGGTCGCCATCGGGCTCGTCCATGTGATTCGCCGCCATCGCGGGCGTCATGAGCGGACCGGTCGCCCGGGCACCGTCGTGCTCGGAGCCGTGGTCCTGGCGGCCATCGCGGTGCTTGCCCTTCGTCTGCCCGAGCGTGCCGGGTGGCCGCCGCCGGACTGGCTCGCGCTGGCATGCGATGTGGGCCAGGGCGACGCGGTGGTGTTGCGCGGGGACACCGGCGGTGCCGTGGTGATCGATGCCGGTCCCGATCCCCGCGCGATCGATCGATGCCTCGAGGACGCGGGCGTGGCGCGCGTGGACCTGCTCGTCCTCACCCACCACCATGCTGATCACGTCGAGGGCGTGCCGGGTGTCATGGAGGGCAGGTCGCTAGTGGCGGCGCTTGTCTCCCCGCTACGCGAGCCCATCGAGCAGGCCGTCAAGGTCGAGGGGTGGCTTGCCGGGATCCCCACGACGTCGGCGCGGATGGGGCAGCGTCTCGAGGTCGATGGGATCACCCTGAGCGTCCTGTGGCCGCAGCGCATCATCCGCGGCCCCGAGTCGGCACCAAACAACGCCAGCGTCGTGCTCCTCGCAGAGGTCCGCGGCGTACGCCTGCTGCTGCTCGGGGACGTCGAGATCGCCGCGCAGGTCGCCTTGCGCACCTCGCTCGCGGGGCCCGGCGTCGACATCGTCAAGGTGCCCCACCACGGCAGCCGCTTCCAGGACCCGGCGCTCGCCGCGTGGACGGCGGGGCGAGTCGCCCTCGTGAGCGTGGGGGAGGGCAATCGCTACGGTCACCCGGCTCCGGAGACGCTGCGGGCATGGGAGTCCACCGGGGCCATCGTGGCCCGCACGGACCTCGCCGGTGACGTCGCGATCGTTGGGCCCCGACTCGGCGTGGTCACCCGCCGCACGTCCACCGGGTGAGCCCGACAGGGGCGGCTCTGCCGCTCCGCCGGGCCAGCCCGCGTGGCATGCTGACCCGTGTGAGCCTGCCCATCACCCTCATCACGGGATCCGAGGAGGTGCTGGTCCGACAGGCTCTGGACGAGGCGCGGCGCGCAGCGCGCGAGCGCGACGGGGCCGATCCCGATCGACGCACGGTGTCGGCTGCGGATGACGAGGCGGCACCCGCGCTCGCCGAGGCGCTGGGCCCGACACTCTTCGACGAGCCGGCGCTCGTGATCGTGACCGACGCCGATCAGATCGATGAGGCGCTCTGGGTCGTCATCAACTCAGCCCTTGCCGATCCGCCCCCGGGGGTGTCCCTTGTCGTGACACATCCGGGAGGAGTGAAGGGGAAGAAGTACCTCACGGCTCTGCGCGCAGCGGGTGCGCAAGAGGTCTCCTGCGCAGCGATCAAGAAGGGCCGCCAGACAGAGGACTTCCTCGCGGCCGAGGTGCGACGCCGCGGACGCAAGGCCACGCCCGGAGCGATCCACGCACTCTACGAGGCCATCGGCCACGACGTGGCACTCCTCCTCGGCGCCATCACGCAGTTGTGCAGCGATGTGGAGAGTGGGCTGATCGACGAAGAGGCGGTCGCGCGCTACTTCGTCGGCGTCGCCGACGTGCAGGGCTACCGAGTATCGGATTCCGTGTGGGATCGTCGGCCCGTCGACGCACTGCGGGACCTGCGCTGGATGGCAGAGTCATCGGGTCGCGCCGGAGTGGGCCCCGCGGTCACGGCCATGCTCGGCTCCGGTCTCAGGTCGCTCGTGCGCGTCCAGGGACTGCCGCCCACCATGGGCGAGGCCGAGGCGATGCAGGAGACGGGCATCCGCTTCGACTGGCAATTGCGCAACGCCCGCAATCGCGCCAAGCGCTGGCGTGCGGACCGGCTCGCCGTGGCCGTCGTCGGCTTGGCGGACCTCGATGTGGCCGTCAAGGGCGGACTGCGCCAAGGGGAGTCACGTGACGTGGACCAGAAACTCCACGATATGGAGTCCTACGTCGTAGGCACGGCGTCGCGTTCGGACTCTTAGCCCGACTCGGAAACGACGAAGGCCCAGCTCCTAGGGAGCCGGGCCTTCGATCGAAGACGGGTTTAGAGGGCCTCGGCGCGCTTCGCGATGGAGGACTTGCGATTGGCGGCCTGGTTGGCGTGAATCACGCCCTTGCTGGCCGCCTTGTCGAGCTGGCGGCATGCCTCGCGCGCGAACTCCTGGGCCTTGGCCGCATCACCGGAATCAGCGGCGTCGCGGAACTTGCGGATGTGGGTCTTGAGGGAGGACTTCACGGACTTATTGCGCAGCCGCGCCTTCTCATTGGTGCGGTTGCGCTTGATCTGCGACTTGATGTTCGCCACGGGTAAGCCTCTGCCTCTCGAATGCCATCAACCCTGCCATGGGGGCTGGGCCGAGGACCAAGGGTACCCGGGGGCCATCCGGGACCCAAATCGCCCTCGGATTCGCCCTCCGAGCCGACTGCCGGGGCTCCGACGGCGACCTGCCGGCCAGGAAGGGCCGTGACAGGATGCTGGGGTGCCCGCCCCCCAGCCCGGCCGGACAGATCCGGCGGTGATCCGCAATTTCTGCATCATCGCCCACATCGACCACGGCAAGTCGACCCTCGCCGACCGGATGCTGCAGATCACGGGCGTGGTCGACGACCGGCAGATGCGGGCCCAGTACCTCGACCGGATGGACATCGAGCGCGAGCGCGGGATCACCATCAAGTCCCAGGCCGTGCGACTGCCCTATCGCGCCCTCGATGGCCGCGACTACGTCCTCAACCTCATCGATACCCCGGGGCACGTGGACTTCACCTACGAGGTGTCCCGCAGCCTTGCGGCGTGCGAGGGGGCGGTGCTCCTCGTCGATGCCGCGCAGGGCATCGAGGCGCAGACCCTCGCCAACCTCTACCTCGCACTCGAGAACGATCTCCAGATCATCCCCGTCCTCAACAAGATCGACCTGCCCGCTGCCCAGCCGGAGAAGTACGCCGCGGAGCTCGCGCACATCATCGGCTGTTCACCCGATGACGTGTTCAAGGTGTCGGCGAAGACCGGCGAAGGCGTCGCCGAGCTCCTGGAGGAGGTCGTGCGCTCGGTGCCGGCTCCCATCGGCGATCCCGATGCGCCCGTGCGCGCGCTCATCTTCGACTCCGTCTACGACACCTACCGGGGCGTCGTCACCTACGTCCGTGTCATCGACGGCCATGTCTCGACACGCGAGCGCATCCAGATGATGTCGACGCGCGCGATCCACGAGCTCCTCGAGCTTGGCGTGATCTCACCCGAGCCCGTGCCCGCGAAGGGCCTCGGAGTGGGCGAGGTCGGCTACCTCATCACCGGGGTCAAGGACGTCCGCCAGTCCCGGGTCGGTGACACCGTCACCCTGGCGAATAAGGGTGCGGTCGAGGCGCTGGGCGGCTACCGGGATCCGAAGCCCATGGTCTTCTCGGGCCTGTACCCCATTGATGGTTCCGACTATCCGGCCCTGCGCGATGCACTCGACAAGCTCAAGCTCAACGACGCCGCTCTCGTCTACGAGCCGGAGACCTCGGTGGCGCTGGGATTCGGCTTCCGGTGCGGCTTCCTCGGGCTGCTGCACCTGGAGATCGTGCGTGAGCGCCTCGAGCGGGAGTTCAACCTCGACCTCATCTCCACCGCCCCCAACGTCGTCTACCGAGTCATCAAGGATGACGGCACTGAGGTGACCGTCACCAACCCGTCGGAGTTCCCGACGGGCAAGGTGGCCGAGGTGTACGAGCCCGTCGTGCGCTCGACGATCCTTGCTCCCTCGGACTTCGTCGGCACGATCATGGAGCTGTGCCAGACCCGCCGGGGCGTGCTGCTCGGGATGGATTACCTCAGCCAGGATCGCGTGGAGTTGCGCTACACCCTGCCGCTCGCAGAAATCGTCTTCGATTTCTTCGACCAGTTGAAGTCTCGGACCAAGGGGTACGCCTCGCTGGACTACGAGCCCAGCGGAGAGCAGGCAGCGGATCTGGTCAAGGTCGACATCCTGCTGCACGGCGATACGGTCGATGCCTTCAGCGCGATCGTGCACAAGGACAAGGCCTATGCCTACGGGGTCGCCATGACCGCCAAACTGCGCGAACTCATCCCGCGGCAGCAGTTCGAGGTGCCGATCCAGGCGGCGATCGGATCCCGCGTCATCGCCCGAGAGACGGTGCGCGCGATTCGCAAGGATGTCCTAGCCAAGTGCTATGGCGGTGACATCACCCGCAAGCGCAAGCTGCTGGAGAAGCAGAAGGAAGGCAAGAAGCGCATGAAGATGGTGGGTCGCGTCGAGGTGCCCCAGGAGGCCTTCATCGCCGCGCTGTCTACGGGCGAGGAGACCGCCGCCAAGAAGTGAGTTGCCAAGAAGTGTGCCTCAGCGATTGGTGATGCTGAAGACCACGACCGTCTCATTGCTGCTCGGGCCAGAGAAGATCGTTGCGACCTTGCCCTCCTTGGTGAGCGCCCACATGTTGGGCGTGCCGAAGGGGATGGACGGATCCACGGACCAGCCCTTGTTGGCCTGGAGGTCTTTGACGTAGGCGTCTACGGCCGCTGACTGGTCGCCCGCGGCGTACATCTGGGCGCTGAGGCCCTCCGCCGTGGACCCTCCCGAGAGCAACTCGAATCCCGGGATGACGGCGAGATCGGCGGGCCAGCCCTCGGGGAACTCGCCCGTGCCGACCTCGAAACTGCCGTCGCTCGTGTCGACGCGCACCTCGCCGTCCTCGCCCATGTCGACCGAGGCGCTTCCGCCCAGCGCGTCGTTGACTATGTCCTCGGCTGCCTGCTGTGACCCACAGCCGGCGAGAGAGACGAGAGCGACCGCGAGTGCGGTGGCGGCGAAGGCGCGGCGCTTCACTTCACGAACCGGATGTTGATCGGGTAGCGGTACTCGACGCCCTGGTTGTTCTTGACGGCCGCCATGATCATGAAGATGAGGCTGGCAATGGCGACGGCGAGCATGACGAAGATCCCGATGAGGATGAATGTCAGCACGAAGCCGATGAGGTAGCCGATCATCACGGTGATCTGGAAGTTGAGTGCCTCGGTGGATTCCTTCTTCACGAAGGCACTACGAGGCCCGAAGACCAGCATGATGATGAGCGGTCCGATGAAGGACAGGAGGATGCCCGAGAGCTGCCCGAGCATCGCCCACAGGCGCGCGTCGGCATCCGACAGGGGCTGCTGGCCTGTCGGCGGAGTCGTCGGCGGGGGAGGGGGAGGGGTGGACATGGTGCCTCCTAGGGGTGAAGTCAAGACTTCCTGAGCACACGGTACGCCGCCCGTGCCGTGGAAGGCCGGTCATGCGGAGCACAATGACCGAGTGCTGTCTCGCCCGCTCGGCTTCTACGTCCATGTGCCCTTCTGCGCCTCGCGCTGTGGCTACTGCGACTTCAACACCTACACCGCCGAGGAATTGGGCGGTGGGGTGAGCCGATCGACGTACGCCGAGACGGTCATCGAAGAGATTGGCTGGGCCAGGGGGCAGGTCCCGGACGACCGACCCGTCTCCACCGTCTTCGTGGGTGGCGGCACCCCCACCCTGCTGGGCGCAGGCGACCTCGTGCGCATCCTCGCGGTGATTCGCGCCGAGTTCGGCCTGGAGCCCGATGCGGAAGTGACGACGGAGGCCAATCCTGACTCGGTCTCGCCCGTGATGCTCGAGGAGTTGCTTGCGGGCGGCTTCACGCGCGTGTCCTTCGGTGTGCAGAGCCTGGCGCCCCACGTCCTGGCGACACTTGAGCGCACTCACACGCCGGGCCGCGCTCTCGAGGTGATCGCGGAGGCTCGCGCGGCCGGTTTCGATCGCGTGAGTGCTGACCTCATCTA
This sequence comes from Candidatus Nanopelagicales bacterium, assembly GCA_044360385.1. Classification (GTDB taxonomy): domain Bacteria; phylum Actinomycetota; class Actinomycetes; order S36-B12; family S36-B12; genus Mxb001. Next base: position 869 of record JBIKKK010000024.1, on the reverse strand, counting down.
CGCCACTCCGGGGGAGACCGACGACGACCTCCGGGATTCCGTGCGCGCCGTGCTCGATGCCGGTGTCGACCATGTGTCGGCGTACTCCCTCATCGTGGAAGAGGGCACGCGGCTCGCGGCGCGAGTGCGTCGAGGTGAACTCCCGGCGCCGGACGACGACGTGGCAGCGGAGCGGTACCGGCTCATCGACTCCATGGCGAGTGGCGTCGGTCTGGAGTGGTACGAGGTGTCCAACTGGGCGCGTCCCGGCTCGGAATGCCGCCACAACCTGGGCTATTGGAGCGACTCCGACTGGTGGGGTGCGGGGCCCGGGGCCCACGGCCACCTCGATGGGCGGCGCTGGTGGAATCTCAAGCATCCGACGGCATATGCACGTGCGGTCGCCGAGGGAGTCGCGCCCGTCGCCGGCGAGGAGTGGGTCGATGAGACCGGCCGCGAGCTCGAGCGCGTCATGCTGGGCCTGCGCACGCGCGGCGGAATCGATCGCGCAGGCCTCCCTGAGATCGCGGTGCAGGCGCTCGAGGAGGAAGGGCTCATTGACGCATCCGACTCGCGCGTGAGACTGACGGCTGAGGGCCGATTGCTTGCTGATGCGGTCGTGCGACGTCTCACGCCGTGATGATCAGGGCCGCAGCGGGCGGCCGTCGGCATCGGTCTTGATGCCGCTGCCGCCGAGGATGAGGATGCCCTCGACGATCCCCCAGAGGCCACCGATCCCGCAGGTCGCGATCGTGACGAGGATCTGCAAGACACCGATGCTGGTGTAGCCGAGATAGAAGCGGTGCACCCCGAGGCCACCGAGGAAGATCCCGAGCAGGCCCGCAGTGAGTCGCGACTTGGCGAGCGGGTCGGCGTACACCGGATAGGCG
>JBIKKK010000148.1:0-5642 GCA_044360385.1 Candidatus Nanopelagicales bacterium | reverse complement strand
GCGCGGTATCGACCGGGTTCCCTCGAAGGGTGGCGCGCTCATCGTCGCCAACCACTCGGGCACCATCGCGCTCGATTCGTTGATGACGCAGGTCGCGCTCTACGACCACCACCCGGCACAGCGCCACCTGCGCATGCTGGGTGCCGACCTGGTCTTCCAGACACCCTTCCTCGCCGCGCTCGCACGCAAGGCCGGGCACACGCTCGCCTGCATGCCCGATGCGGAACGACTCCTTGCGGGCGGCGAGCTCGTGGGTGTCTGGCCCGAGGGCTTCAAGGGGGTCGGGAAGCCCTTCAGTGAGCGCTACAAGCTGCAGCGCTTCGGGCGCGGGGGCTTCGTCTCGGCCGCGCTGCGGACCGGCGTACCCATCATTCCCACGGCCATCGTGGGTGCCGAGGAGACCTATCCCATGCTCGGCAACATCACTCCACTCGCGCGCCTGCTGGGCCTACCGTACTTCCCGATGACGCCGACCTTCCCGTGGCTCGGTCCGCTCGGGATGGTCCCGCTGCCGAGCCGCTGGATCATCGAATTCGGCGAGCCGGTGCACACGGAGGACCTCGCCGAGGACGCCGATGATCCGATGGCCGTCCTCGAGCTCACCGACGCCGTGCGCGAGCGCATCCAGCAGTCGCTCTACCGCCTCCTCGTCCAGCGCGAGTCGACCTTCTAACTGTTCAGCGCTTCTCACTGCTCAGCGGCGGGCGAGGCGGCCCACGGCGTAGCCGGCGGCGACGCCCAGGCCCACTCCCGCCGTCGCAGCGATTGCGGGGACGGCGGCGCGACGTGCCTGCGCACGGCGACGGAAGTCGAGAATCGGCCAGTCGTTGTCTCGCGCATGGGCGCGCAGGAGCGCGTCGGGGTTGACAGCGACCGGGTGCCCGACGAGCGACAGCATGGGGATGTCATTGGCTGAGTCGGAGTACGCCGAGCAGCGCGAGAGGTCGAGCCGCTCACGGTCGGCAATGGCCCGCACTGCCTCGGCCTTGGCAAGGCCGTGGAGCGGGGCGCCCACCAGTCGCCCGGTGTAGACGCCGCCGCGCACCTCGGCCACCGTGCCGAGCGCGCCCGTGAGTCCCAGGTGCTTGGCGATGATGGTGGCCAGCTCGACCGGCGTCGCCGTGACCAGCCACACCCGCTGGCCCGCGTCGAGGTGCTCCTGCGCGAGCGCCAGCGTGCCTGGGATCAGCTTGTCCGACATCTCCTCGTCGAAGATCTGCTCGCCGAGGTCCACGAGCTCATCCACGCGGCGCCCCGCGACGAAGGACAGTGCCGACGCCGTGGCCGAGGCCATGTCCTCGAGGTCCTCCGAACCGCTGAGGACGAAGCGGAGCTGGCGGCGACCGAAGTCCACGACCTGTCGGGCATCGAAGAAGCGTCGGCGCGCCAGGCCCACCGCGAAGTGGAAGATGCTGGCCCCACGCATGATGGTGTTGTCGACGTCGAAGAACGCCGCGGCGGTCGGGTCGACTGGCGCACCGCCCTCGGGCATGACCTCGGCCGCAGCCGCTGCCGCCTCGCCGGCATGGCGGTAGGCGGGGAGCACGGGCGAGCGACGGACCATTCGGCCAGACTAGGGGGATGGCAGATGAGCGCGTGATCCTCGTGGGCAAGCCGGGCTGCCACCTGTGCGATGACGCGAGGGCGATCGTGGCGGCCGTGTGCGACGAGACCGGGGTTGCCTGGGGGGAGGTCTCGATCCTCGACGATCCCGAGCTCGCCGATCGCTACGCCGAGCAGATCCCCGTGGTCCTCGTGGACGGGGTGGTCCACGACTTCTGGCGCGTGGACGCGGGGCGCCTACGGCAGGCGGTCACGACTACGTAGGCACCGATAGTCGGACGACAACGTCCGTTGAGGTTTGTATCCGGCGTTCACAAGCGCCTACCCTGGTGGCTCACCCGCCGGCTACCCGCCGCGCCTGTACCGCCAGGTAGGTCTCACCGTGTCCCTTCATATCGCGCCCTCGCGCGCTCGTGACGAGGTGCCCACGGCCACCGTGGAGCGACTCCCGGTGTACCTGCATGTCCTTGACCGCCTCCGGGCCTCCGGTGTCGCCACGGTCTCCTCGGCTGAGTTGGCGGAGCGCAGCGGGGTGACGAGCGCCAAGCTGCGCAAGGACCTGTCCCACCTCGGCTCCTTCGGCACGCGCGGTGTGGGCTATGACGTCGACTTCCTCCACCGCAGCATCGCCGGCTGGCTCGGAGTGCACGAGCCGCTCAGCGTTGTCATCGTCGGCCTCGGCAACCTCGGGCATGCGCTCGCGACCTACCGCGGGTTCGCGGGCGGAGGCTTCCGGATCGTCGGCCTCATCGACGTCGATCCCGGTGTCATCGGCCGCGAAGTGCCGTGCGGGGACGCGTCGCTCACCGTGCGTCCCCTCGCCGACCTCGCGCAGGTCGCGGCCAGCGCGCAGATCGGAGTCATCGCCACGCCGGGTGGCGCTGCCCAGGATGCGTGCGATCGCCTTGTCGCTGTAGGCATCACGCACATTCTCAGCTTCGCCCCCCGCTTCCTCTCGGTGCCGCCGGGAGTCGAGGTCCGCGCGATCGATGTCGGAGTCGAATTGCAGATCCTGGCCTTCCGGCAACGCCAAGCAGCGCACGAACCCGGGGCGGTGAGCGCATAGTCGCTCCCGCCCATCCGCAGACCACCCACCTCCCACGATCCGAAGGTTCCCCGTGAGCGCAACCCGTACGAAGAAGAAGCTCGGCCCCGTCGCCCTCGTCGCGGCCGGCCCGGGCGACCCCGAACTCCTGACGCTGCGTGCCGCCGAGCTCCTCCGCACGGCCGAGCGCGTCGTCGCCGATTTCGATGCCGTCGACATCGCACGCGGCTTGGTCCGAGACGATGCCGAACTCGTGGCTGCCGTCGACGCCAAGGGCCTTCCCCTGGATCACGCGGGCCGCGCCAAGCTCGTGATCGATTCAGCGCGCGACGGCCTGCGCACCGTGCGCCTGCTCGCCGGCGATCCCGTGCTTGATGGATCCCTCGCTGTGGAGTCTGCAGCACTGCGCAAGGCCAAGGTCCCCTTCGAGATCGCCCCCGGCGTGAGCACGGCCGTGGCCGTCCCCGCCTACGCCGGCCTGGGACTCACCGGTCGCCGCAGCCGCGAGGTCCACGTCGTAAGCGCCTCGGATCCCGATGTCGATTGGACCCCGCTCGCACGCGATCGCGTGACGGTTGTCGTGCCTGACGGTGCCGACGCCGCACCGGCGATCGCCAAGGCCCTCGTAACTGCCGGGCGTCCGGGGGATACTCCCATGATCATCACGCGCGGCGGCACGACCGTGGAGCAGCGCTCGATCATCACGACGCTCGATGACGTCGCAAACGACGTCAAGGTCGCGAAGCAGGCTGGCCCCGGCGTGGTCGTGGTCGGCGAGGTCGTCACCCAGCGCGAGCGGATGGCGTGGTTCGACGTCAAGCCGCTCTTCGGCTGGCGCGTGCTCGTGCCGCGGACCCAGGACCGCGCCGACGACCTGCTCGATCGACTCGTCCGCTTCGGTGCAATCCCGGTCGAGGTGTCGACCATCAGTGTCGAGCCCCCGCGCACGCCACAGCAGATGGACCGGGCCGTGCACGGCCTCGTCTCGGGTCGCTACGAGTGGATCGGCTTCACGAGTGTCAACGCCGTGCGCGCGGTGCGCGAGAAGCTCGAGCAGTACGGCCTCGATGCCCGTTCCTTCGCCGGACTCAAGGTCGCTGCGGTCGGGGCCGACACGGCTAGGGCGCTCGTGGCCTTTGGCGTGCAGCCCGACCTCGTGCCGGTGGGCGAGACGTCCACGCAGGCGCTCCTCGAGGAGTGGCCGCCGTACGACGAGCTGATCGATCCCATCAACCGCGTCTTCCTCCCGCGCGCCGACATCGCCACGGAGACCCTCGCCGCCGGTCTCGCGGAGCTCGGCTGGGAGGTCGAGGATGTCACGGCGTACCGGACCGTGCGCGCTGCGCCGCCGCCCGCCGAGACGCGCGAGGCCATCAAGTCAGGTGGCTTCGATGCCGCGCTCTTCACCTCGAGCAGCACGGTGCGCAATCTCGTGGGCATCGCGGGCAAGCCGCACACCACGACGATCATTGCGTGCATCGGGCCGCAGACGGCCAAGACCGCGGAGGAGCACGGCTTGCGCGTCGATGTGCTCGCCGAGGATCCCACGGCCGTCTCGCTCGCCGAGGCCCTCGCGGCACACGGCGAGGAGCTGCGCCTCGCGGCACTCGAGGCCGGGGAATCCTCCTGGCGTCCGAGCCGTCGCCGTGCGGCCGCGCGCCGCAAGGCGACCTGAGCTCTGAGATGACGAGCCAGAGCGACCGCACGGTCGTGCACGTGCTGCGCCACGGAGAGGTGCACAATCCCGAGGGCGTCCTCTACGGGCGCCTCCCGGATTACCACCTCTCCGATCGCGGTCGTGCGATGGCCGACCGTGCTGCCGAGGCCTTGTCCGGTCGCGATATCGCCCGGGTAGTCGCTTCGCCCCTGGACCGGGCGCAGGAGACGGCATCTCCCATCGCGGCGGTGCACGGGCTCGAGATCGTGGCCGACCCGCGGGTCATCGAGGCCGGCAATGTGTTCGAGGGTCAGCGGGTGGGCGTGGGCGATGGTGTCCTGCGACAGCCGCGCGCGTGGCGGCACCTGTGGAATCCCTTTACGCCTTCCTGGGGCGAGCCCTATGTCGACCTCGTCGATCGGATGACGGAGGCGATCCACGATGCGCGTGACCAAAGCCGCGGCCGCGAGACCGTCATCGTGAGCCACCAGCTCCCGATCTGGATCGCCCGTCTGCATGCCGAGGACAAGCGCCTGTGGCACGACCCCCGCAAGCGCGAATGCTCCCTCGCGTCACTGACGTCCTTCGAGTTCGACGGCGATCGACTCGCGTCCGTCGCCTATTCCGAGCCCGCGGCCGATTTGCTGCCCGGAGCCAAGGGCCGGGGTGCCTGACTTCTGCCGCCGTGTGACGATCGACGTATGCGACGACTGATCCCCGCGCTGGCTGCGGTCCTCCTCATCACCGCCTGCGGCTCCGCGGGCGCGAGCAGCGACGAGGGTGACGGGACGGCGTTCGTCGCTGGCGATGGCTCGATCGTGCTCATCGCTCCCGAGGAGCGCGGCCCTGCGCCCGATCTGGTCGGGCCCACCCTCGAGGGTGGCGAGTTCCGGCTGCGTGACCACATCGGCGAGGTCGTCGTACTCAATGTCTGGGCATCCTGGTGCGCACCCTGTCGCGCCGAGGCTTCCGAGCTTGAGGCCGTCTGGCGCAACGTGCGCGACGACGGCGTGCAGTTCGTCGGTCTCGACACGCGAGACACCGTCGAGGCGGCCCGTGCGTTCATCGAGTCGTACGACATCACCTACCCCAACGTGATCGATGCCGACGGCCGACTCCAGCTCCTCTTCAGTGACACGCTGCCACCGCAGGCGATCCCCTCGACCCTGGTCGTCGATCGCGAAGGCCGAGTGGCCGGCCGCATCCTGGGCCGCGTCACCGAAGCGACGCTGACGGCTCTCATCGAGGATGTCGCGAAGTCGTAGGCTGCTGACGTGGGCATCGCGGAGACCGTGGCGAGTGGGAGCCTGCTGCTCGCCATGCTCCTGGCATTTGCGGCCGGGATCGTCTCCTTTGCCAGCCCGTGCGTCCTGCCCC
>JBIKKK010000147.1:0-5663 GCA_044360385.1 Candidatus Nanopelagicales bacterium | reverse complement strand
CCGGGCGAATTGCGGACCTGGATTCGGTGCTCATGTCGGCCAGCGCCATTGCTGGCATCCTCGGTGTGCTCGCCGGTGGCCTCATGCTCGACGCCTGGGGCGTCGCGAGCCTCTTCTACGTGAATGCGATCTCGTACGCCGTCTATGCAGTGCCCTTCGCGCTCTTCCCGCCCGTGCATGCGGTCAAGTCAGGAGCGGCGCGGACCTCCCTACGCGATGCGACAAGGGTGATCCGCGATGCCGAGGTGCTGCGCCGCTTCGTCATCGTGGCCCTGGCGGTGCAGTTGGTCGCCTGGCCGCTGTTGAATCTGCTGCCGCAAATCTCCTTGACCATCGGGACCAATGCGGTGATCTTCTCGTTGCTGCTGTCGTCCATCTATGCGGGCATGGCGCTCGTGGCGCCGATTCTGGCTCTGCGCGAGAAGCGGCGTTCCCCCTGGCATATCGCCATGGTTGCCCTCATCATCCTCATGATCGCGACAATCATCGTGGGTGTTTCCCCCTTGATCGATGACAACAGTCGCTTGATCCTGCTGATGGTCGCCTTCATCCCGCTCGGCATGGCTCTCAACATGACCACGGTGCTGTCATCGGCTGCGGTACAAAGCGGTGCGCCGGACGAGCATGAGGCGAACGTTCTGGCCGTCTACTCGGCGGGAATCACGGTCATCACGCCCGTAGGGGCGCTGATCGTGGCTGCTATCGCCGACGCGACGAATGTGTGGGCTGCGGTAGTGGTTCAAGCCCTGGGTATTGGAGTGCTCCTCGCGTTCTTGGCGACACCACGGATGCGGAGACACTTCGATCACGCGCTGGGCGACAAGGAGCACGTCATCCGTCGACATGCGCGCCATGGGGCGGTGAGGCGCAATCTGCCCGGCGACCTGGAGCCGGTCCAGGGAAGCGATGGCGATCCCGTAATATCGGGGGGTCCTCAGGGGGCTTAGCTCAGCTGGTAGAGCGCTGCCTTTGCAAGGCAGAAGTCAGGGGTTCGAGTCCCCTAGCCTCCACGTCTGTGATGCCCCATGCCTCACGAAATCCCTCACTTCCTTGAGATGGACATCCGCGCCAGTCTCGTCGGCGCGGTAGGGGCCCGTCCGACCGCTGTTTTGTCCGATGGTCATTGGTGTGGTGCTGTGGTCATGGGTCATCATGGAAAAGGCACTCCCCGCCGATCACCCCGGAATACGTTCACCACGCATTCCATCTGATTCCTAAAGTCACCGGGCTCATAATGCGCAACTCCTTGGTCTCGGCGATCAAGGTGTATCGACCCTTGACGTACGTTGATTGAAAACCCAAACGGCATCACGGATGTGCCGCACATGACACACATCGCACCGCCCGTGGGTGGATCTCGAGTCGCCCATCGGGAATAGCATCTCCACATCCGTCACACACGCCGTAGCTGCCCTCATCGAGTTTGGCGAGGGCGCGTTCTATTTCCGAGGCGTGTTGGATGAGTTTGTGAAGCGTCGCTGCCTGGGCATGTCGCTCGGCGCCGAGGAGTGATCGATCGCCTCGATTGCGGTGGTTCATGCTCGCGTTCGTTTCGGGGATGACGGTGAGGTCGGCAACTAGGGAGGCAATCTCGCGCTGCTTGGCCAGCAACTCCTCGCGCACGTTCTCGATCACGACGCCAGTGTCTCCCAGGCCCCTGACTGACGAATACTTTTTGGCAAACGACTCCTTCGGCACCCGTTGTCACTCTAGGGTTCTGCCATGTCAAAGTCAGGAGACCTCATCAGTCATGAGGAAATCGCAACCAAGCTCACCGGCGCCAAAGCCTGGAAGGTTCGCTATCACTCGTCGGATGTCAATGGACAACCAAATGAGGTTACTGGGCTGGTGATTGCGCCAGCGGGATCGGACGCGGATCGCCCGGTTCTAACGTGGGGGCATGGCACGACTGGGCTCGGTGATGCCGCGTGCCCATCGGCACAACCGGATCCAGCGCGCGAAATCATCACCTACTTCCAGCCCGAGTCGACGCAGCAGATCGATTACGGGGTTCCGGGTCTGCAGTCCTTCATCGATAAAGGGTGGGTCGTCTGCTCGACGGACTATCAAGGGCTCGGCACACCCGGCGTGCACCAATACACGGTTGGACGCACTCAAGCCCGCGACACTATCAACATCGTGCATGCGGCACGGTCCATGGACGTAGGTGCCGGCACGTCCGTAGGGTGCATGGGTTGGTCGGAGGGTGGCGGCACTGCCGCGGCCATCGCCGAACTTGATCCAGCGGACTACGGCGACCTCACCATGATCGGAACGGTGCCGATGTCGCCCGGTGTCTCGAAGGTTGGACTCCAGATCGGCGGGGCGCTGTTCGCTGCCATGGAGGATCCGTCGATCCCGCCGGATGGGCACTTGATCCAGGTGTTGATGGGAACCCAGGCGGCGAATCCCGAATCCCTCGAGCTTTCCGATGTAATGACGCCACTGGGCGTGCACATCGCCGAGACCGGTTGGAATCACCTCCCGGTTCATCACTTCAGCGACGTAATCGCTCGGATGTATCGCCTGAAGGGCGCCATCTTGAACTACCCGCCGAAAAATTGGGATGCGTGGGTCAGCGCGGTCGACGCTGGATCCGCTGGTCAGGTGAAACCGGTGTGTCCAGTGCTCGTGTGCATTGACACCTTCGACGGGGGGACAGTCGTCCCGGTGAGCTGGCAGCAGGGGTACATCCAAACCGCGCAGGCACTCGGCGGCACGGTGGAGTCGCGTGAGTATCCACACGACGACCACTTCGCACTGCCTGCAAGTTGTGTGCACGAAGCACAGGATTGGTTGACGCGTCACCTGCCATAGTTCATGGCTCGGCCATGACACTCGGTTTCGACACCTCTGCTTCGGACGGCGTTGCAATAGTGGTCACGGTGTAGCTTTCGATGTGATCCACTCCCGAGGCTAGGTAACGACAGCCATACGCAGCACTCCCACACCGGAGTGCTCGGGATGGGGATGAATGGGGCAGACATAGGGGAAAGAGTGGTAATGCTTAGTGGTAATGTCCTAGAAGAGATGAGATTTTCCTCATGAAATCACTCGTTACTCGAGTCCCCTAGCCTCCACTCCCTGCTCGACAACACGCATGCTTGACTGCCGTCATGCAGATCGAGGTGTGGTCCGATGTCGTATGCCCCTGGTGCTACATCGGCAAGCGTCGCCTGCAGAGCGCCCTGGAGCAGCGCGGTCTCGCCGATGACGTCGAGATCGTCCACCGAGCGTTCCAGCTCGACCCGACTGCAAGCACAACCACTGAACCCACCATTGACCATCTCGCCGCGAAATACGGAGTCTCGCGCGATGAGGCGGTCGCGATGATGTCCAACGTCACCGAGGTCGCCGCTGCCGAAGGCCTCGACTTCCACCTCGACCTGTGCATGACCGGCAACACTCGCGACGCCCATCGCCTCGCGCTGTGGGCGCAGGAGCAGGATCCGGCGATTGCGGATCAACTTCTCGAGGCGATGTACTCGGCGTACTTCGAGCAGGGCCGTGGCGTCTTCACCACCGACGACCTCGTCGCCTTCGCGTCAGAGGTCGGCCTCGATGCAGACGCCGCGCGCGAGATGCTCTCGGGCACGGCGTACCTCGACCAGGTCGTGCAGGACCAGGTGCTGGCCCGCACCTTCGGCGCCAACGGGGTGCCCTTCTTCGTCATCGATCGTGCGTATGGCGTCTCCGGCGCTCAGCCGGTGGAGGTCTTCCTCGACGCCATCGACCAGGCCCGCGCAGCGACGGAGTAGTGATCGCGCATCAGTTTTTGCCAGTTACGCGACGCTAGCGCCGTCGTGGGGTCGCTCAACTGGCGCAAACGTGCCGGACCCCCAGGAGCGCGTCGTGAGTACGTGCCGTGGGAGGATCTGCCTATGCCGGAATCCGATCTCAAGGCCACGCTGCACACCTCCATGGGCGACATCAACGTCATCCTCTTCCCCGACCAGGCACCCAAGACGGTGAAGAACTTCGTCGGTCTCGCCGAGGGCACGCAGGAGTGGACCGATCCGCAGGCGCGGACCAAGACCACGAAGCCGCTTTACGACGGCACGATCTTCCATCGGGTCATCCCCGGCTTCATGATCCAAGGCGGCGACCCGCTCGGCACCGGCACCGGCGGCCCCGGCTACCGCTTCGCGGATGAGTTCAATCCCGAACTGCAGTTCGATCGCCCCTACCTTCTTGCGATGGCGAACGCCGGCCCCAACACCAATGGCTCGCAGTTCTTCGTCACGGTGGCGCCGACGTCGTGGCTCAACTTCAAGCATTCGATCTTCGGTGAGGTGGCGGACCAGCCGTCGCGCGACGTCGTCGACGCGATCGCCGCTGTCTCGACCGGTGCGCAGGATCGCCCCGTCACGCCCGTCGAGATCACGGGCGTCACCGTCACCCGAGGGTGACCCAGCCGCCTGACACCTCTCCCGGGACGCCTGCTGCCCCGGGCTGCTACCGCCATCCCGATCGGTCGACGTACATCCGCTGCACCCGCTGTGAGCAGCCGATCTGCCCCGAGTGCATGCGCTCGGCGTCCGTGGGGTTCCAGTGCCCGGACTGCGTGGGTGAGGCAGCTCGCACGGTCCGCCAGCCGGTAACGGTCGCGGGCGGGACGCTGGTCACCAAGCCGTACGTCACCTGGACGCTCATCGGAGTCACGGTCGCGGTCTTCCTCTGGCAGTTCGCGGCAGGGGTTGACGCTGTGGCCGAGGACTTCGGTATGTGGCCCTTCGGCATTGCGCTCTACGGCGAGTGGTGGCGCCTGCTCACCGCAGCCTTCCTCCACGGCTCGTGGCTGCACATTGCCTTCAACATGTACGTCCTCTTTATGCTCGGACCGACCCTGGAGCGCGTGCTCGGACACCTGCGCTTCACGGTGCTCTATGTCGTGTCGGCGCTCGGTGGCAGCGTCGCGTCGTATGTCTTCTCCGATCCCCGCACCGTCTCCGTCGGTGCGTCCGGTGCGATCTTCGGCCTCATGGGCGCCTTCGTCGTCGCCGGCCGACGCTTGCGGTGGGACATCACGCAGGTGCTCATCCTGCTGGGCATCAACGTCGTCATCGGGTTCGTGAGCCCCCAGGTCGACTGGCGGGCGCACTTCGGTGGCCTGGTCGTGGGCGCGCTGGTGGCGGCAATCTTCGTCTGGACGCCCGCTCCCTTGCGTGCCGTCCGCACCCTGTGGCAGACCCTGGGAGTGCTCGCGATCCTGGGCCTGCTCGTGGTGGTGACCATGTGGCGGACGGGACAACTGTGGGAATTGCTCGCTCCGCTAGGCGTGGGATGACGTAGTTGTCCACAGCCTTTCCCCAATTGGGGAGAACTACACCGCTGTAATTGGGGTCCAGGTGGCGAGGGTGCGTGCTGATGTCGGGCCCGTCCCCGATCCCCGGTAGCCTGAAGGGCCCAGTGGGGGCCAGCGTCGAGGAGGTTCAGCGTGCCGGAGTCCAAGGGGCGCAAGCGCGACGACTACGTGCCGCCCGCCGACAAGTCCGATCGCAAGCCGGTCAAGATCGGTTCGTCCCCGTGGGTAGCCCCCACGATGGTGGCGCTCTTCGTCTTTGGGCTGTTGTGGATCGTGGTCTTCTACATCGCCGGTCCGGACGTCCCCATCATGAACACCATCGGCGGCGCCTACAACGCCCTGGTCAACGTCCTTATCG
>JBIKKK010000023.1:0-18880 GCA_044360385.1 Candidatus Nanopelagicales bacterium | reverse complement strand
GTCGTGCGTGACCCGTCGACGGAGCCCGGCTCAGGGCACACCGCGGTGGACGAGTCCACCGGCTCCACCGCACCCACTTGCTGGCCATCAGCACCCGGCTGGGGCGCAAGAAGGCCTGCGATGACCAGTACGACGGCGATACCCGCGACGATGCCGACGGCACGCCAGGCGCCCGGATCCGCGGGGGGCGCGGAGTCGACACGGGTCCGGCGGCGACGTAGCCTGCGGCGGTCTTCCGCCGAACTCGGCGACTCATCGCTCACGACGTCACCTCCTCGAGCTCGTCGGCACTCGCGGGATCGGTCGCGGCTTCTGCATCCGGGTCGATATCGGCATCGGCATCATCATCGCCTGCCGAACGCCGGGCAGGCAGCGCGAGGATCGCAACGACGAGCCAGGCGATGGCCTGGGCCCAAAGCCACCGCGTGCGCGGACCATCGTCGATGGACACGACGAGTGTGCCTTGCGCATCGGAGGGGAGGGCAAACTCCTGCAGCGCCGGCGACGCGACCTGCGAGCCCTCCGAAGGGGTGGACAGCGCGGTGCCGTCCACGGTGGCGCGCCAGGCAGGGTCGGCGGTCTGGGCGAGACGGATCACGGCGGCGCCCGCGGCGATGGACGTGTCGACGAAGGGCTCCGCCGAGGAAAGTCGCACGAGCGGGAGCGGCGTCTCGAGGGGAGGGAGCGCGTCGTCGACGAGGACGGCCCGGCTGGCCTCCGCCTGCACCCGCCAGAGGACCTCGCCCTCCTGCCCCGCGACACGTCTTAGGCCGGGTACCGAATCGAGGCTGCGAGCGAGATCCCTGCCCTCGGCCTCTGCCTCTTCGAGGACGACGTAGCGCACGGCATAGGCAGCGAGTCCGCCTACCTCGCCCCCTCCCCTGCCCGACACGAGGCCCGCGACAAGGCGGTCGATCTCGGCCCAGTCGGACGCGGGCGGTGCCACCTCCGCGTCGCCAAGTGTCGGACCCGTGCCGTTGACCAAGGCATAGTCAACGCGGGCATCGTCTTGCGGACGAAGGAGCAGGGTGCGCGGCGCCTCGGGACCGATGGCCTCGGCGATGACAAAGGGAGGAAGCACGACGGGGTCCCCGCGTCGTACAGGGTCGCCCGCGCCCGGAAGCCACCACAGGAGAGCGACCACGGGCGTCAAGAGCGCGAGGATCGTCGTCACTCCGGCGACAGGCTGCCGCCACGTGAAGGCAGACTGCGCCATGCTCACACGCAAGCCATCGGCAGCACGGGCAGCGGCAAGGATCAGCGCAGCACCCATCACGGCGGTGGCGAGTCCCATCCACACCGTGATGGGCTCCTCCGCGCTGGGAGGTTGCACCGGCAGGCGAGTGACCACGATCGCGAGCGCAAGGGCCACCAGGGCCACTCCCCACGCGACCAGGACAACGCGCCTGGTGTCCGGGCGCAGGACGGCGAGGAGTGCCGCGACGAGCAGGCCGACCATGGCCCACGCGGGCGGGGTGCCGGGGCCGCCCGGATCGAGGAGCAGGAGGGATGGCGACCCGACGGCGTCGGCCCCGGGCATGACACCGAGATCGGTGAAGAGAAGCCAGGGGTTCGTCAGCAGGCGCAGGGACCAGGGCAGGAGGAGCAGCAACGGCACCACGACGATGCCGACGGATCGCAGGACCAGGTCGCGGCCGAGGCGACCCGACAGTCCCGCGGCCACCAGCCCTGCAATGACCACGATGACGAGCCAGACCCACACCGACGGCGCGCACGCCACGACGACGGCGGCGAGCAGTGCGGCGCCCCACGGGGTGCGGCCGGTCGCAGGTGCGAGTCCGGAGGCAAGCCCGAGGGATCGGATGACGACGCGGGCCAAGGGCGGCAGCAGCACGATGGCGATGATCACCCCGAGGCGCCCATTGGCCAAAGCCCCGGTCATCGCCGGGAGCAGCGCATACGCGACGGCGGCCCAGGCGCGAGGTCCACGTGCGCTGATGACATCGCGTAGCGACCACCACGCGCTGAGCCCTGCGGCTGGCACCGCGAGGAAGAGGACGAGGCCGACCATGAGTCCGGCCTTGCCCAGGACGATGGTCGCCAGCGCGGCGAGCAGGGCGGTGAGCGGAGCCGCGGGCACGGTCGAGCCAGGGCCAACGTCGTGCCAGGTATCGGTGTAAGCGGCCCAGAGGCCACCCGCGCCCTCGGGGCTCGGCAGGAGGGAGCCCCCGAAGAGGACGCCATCGCCCCACCACAGCGAGCGACCGGCAATAGCCGCGGCGACGAGCAGGACCAGTCCGATCACCACTGCGGGTCGCGATAGGGCGCGGCGTACGAATCCGTCGGCGGGGTCCTCGAAAATGTCAGCGTCGTCGGTGACCGGCCCGGACTCCAGGGCGCCGACGGACGAAGGGCCACCGGCGCGCCCTGCCGCCACGATGCCGCCCAGAGCCTCAAGGGCGGCGCGCGCCTGAGATAAGGCACCGGGTCGCAGGTCATGCACCGCCTCGCGCGAGCTCAGGGTCGAGGTCGCCGCCACGCGCCGCCGAGTCGCCAGGATGCGCCCGGGGTGGGCCAGGAGTGCCCCGATCGCCGCGAGCTCATCGCCCGCGCGGCGCAGGTCCTTGCCCAGGAGATAGAGGAGGGAGCGCAGGAGCGAGCCGAGGGCGAGTCGCATCCCGGTGAAGGGAAGGCGCCACCCGGGCGCCTGGCCGAGAAGTACGAGTAGCGCCGAGCGACGGTCGAGCCGATGCCCCCGACCCGGGAGAGAGGATCCCTCGCGTCTGCCGTGGTAGGACGCCTCGCGATGGTGGACGACGGCGTCGGGCACGACTCGCACCTCGTGGCCGGCCCGCCAGGCGCGCCAGCACAGGTCCAGGTCGTCGCGGTAGAGCGGGAGCTGCGGGTCGAAACCCCCGAGGGAGTCCCAGACATCGCGGCGGATGAGCATCCCGGCCGAGCCGACCGCATGCACCTCGCTGCGCTCGTCATGCTGGCCCTGGTCATGCTCCCGGCGCTCCAACCCGGTCACGCGTCGGCCGGCTCCGGTGACGCTGAAGCCGACCTCAAGGAGCAGGCGACGGTCATGCCAGCCGAGGGCCTTGGGGCCGAAGATCGCCGTGCGCGGGTGAATTTCGGCCGCGGCGAGCAGTCGCTCCAGGCAGGTGGGCGCGGGAGCCGAGTCATCATGAAGGAGCCAGACCCACTCGGTGGTCTCGACGTCGAAGGCCTCGTCGGTATCGGATCTCAGCACCCCGGATGCCAGGCCGGCATCGACGGCAGCGCCGAATCCTCCCTCCTCACCCTTGCCATCAAGACCCTTGCCATCAAGGAGGACGACGCGGTCGTATCCCAGGGACTCGGTGAGGATTCGAGCACTCGCATCAGTCGAGCCGGCGTCAACACCTACGACGGAGTCAGGGTGACGAGTCTGCCCGCCGAGGACCGTGAGGACCGCGGGGAGCCATACCGCGCCATCACGAGCGACGATGACGGCCGTGACGCGGTGGCGTCCGCTCAGACCGCCTGCTTCTTCAGCCGGCGCCGCTCGCGCTCGGACAGGCCACCCCAGATGCCGAAGCGCTCGTCGTTGGCAAGTGCATACTCAAGGCACTCACCGCGCACCTCGCAGGACAGGCACACACGCTTGGCCTCGCGCGTGCTTCCGCCCTTCTCCGGGAAGAACGCCTCGGGATCGGTCTGGGCGCACAGGGCGCGCTCCTGCCACTCCATGGCCTCGTCAGCCCCCGCGGTGGTCAATGGCAGCAGCACGGGATCTCCCACTGCCGACCTCCCTCCTGAGGCGCAGGTTAGCCCTGCGTCCGTAAATGACACCGGTGTCATTACATAGGTCATGGGGCCGCTCGTCAAGCCCGTGAGCCCACAAGGCCCTCCGTGGAGCCCCCGGGGGGCTCGGGGGGGCCGTATCCGGTGGTGCGCTCGCGGGGGATCCGGCCGGCGGAGCGGATCAGCGAGCGGAGGTCCTCGACCGTCTTGGCAGACCCGTGCTCGGACCCGGCCATGCGACTGATGGTCTCCTCCATCAAGGTGCCTCCGAGGTCATCGACGCCGCCAGCGAGCATGACCCGGCAACCGTCGTCGCCGAGCTTGACCCAGGAGCACTGGATGTGATGGACGGCCCCGTGCAGCATGATGCGCGCCATCGAATGGACGGCGCGGTTGTCGCGCGCCGTCGGGCCGGGACGTGCCACACCGGCGAGGTAGAGCGGTGCACTGTGGTGCACGAAGGGCAGAGGCACGAACTCCGTGAATCCACCCGTGCGCTCTTGGATACCCCGGAGTGTGCGCAGGTGGTCGACCCAGTGTCGGGGCTCGTCGACGTGGCCGTACATCATCGTCGCCGTCGTGGGCAACCCGATCTCGTGCGCGGTCGTCACCACCTCGATCCAGGAGGCCGCCGGCAGCTTGCCCTTGGTGAGGATCCAGCGCACGTCGTCATCGAGGATCTCGGCGGCGGTGCCGGGCAGCGAGTCGACACCCGCCTCACGCGCAGCGATGAGCCATTCACGCACGGGCATCCCCGTGCGTGACGCACCGTTGACCACCTCCATCGGGCTGAAGGCATGCAGGTGGATCCCCGGCGCCTCCGCCTTCACCGTGCGCGCGAGGTCGAAGTACGCCGTGCCGGGCAGGTCCGGGTGGATCCCGCCCTGCATGCAGACCTCGGTAGCTCCGGCATCGACCGCCTCCCGCACGCGGCGGGCGACCTCCTCCAATGAGAGCGTGAACGCGTCCACGTCGGAAGCGCGCTGGGCGAAGGCGCAGAAGCGGCACCCGGTGTAGCAGACGTTGGTGAAGTTGATGTTGCGGTTGACGACGTAAGTCACCTCGTCACCCACCGCCTGACGGCGCAGGTCGTCGGCCAGCGCAGCGATTGCCTCCAGCGCCTCACCCGTGGCCGACATGAGGGCGACCGCGTCATCGGCGTGGTCAGGGTGGGTGAGCAGGGCGGGATCGGAGTGGGCGATGTCGAGGGCGCGGCGTACGTCGGCAGGCAGGCGCGGCGCTGCAGCCCCGACTTGGCGCGCACGCTCGGAGACCTCCTCCCAGTCGCCGTAGACATCGGAGAAGTCAGCGCGACGATCGGCCCCGCGGCCGGTGACATCGATGTCGATGTGGAGGTCCACGCGTCCGCCCGCGGCGCGCGAGGCGAAGTCGGCGTAGCCCCCCGAGTCCGCGTCAGGCTCCTGCCACGGCAGACCCGTCGGCCGCGCGGGCTGGACGAGGAGCCCCTGGCTATCGGCGAGGGCCTCGGCATGCACCTTGACGCGCGGGTCGATCCACTCCCCCGCCAGCACGTAGCGCGGATGTGCCGTGAGTCGCGGACGCAGATCGAACCCTGCGGCGGCGGTGCTCGCGCGCAGGGCCTCCAGATGCGGCCAGGGACGCTCCGGATTGACGTGGTCGGGAGTCACGGGGCTCACGCCGCCCCAGTCGTCGACTCCGGCTCGTAGGAGCGGAGTCAGGTCGTCGGAGAGGTTGGGCGGGGCCTGCAGCCGCACCCCGGGCCCGAGGATGATCCGGGCCGTCGCAAGCGTCGCGAGGTAAGCCTGTTCGTCAAGATCAGGCTCACCGCGCATCGCCGTGTCGTCCTTGGCCCGGAAGTTCTGGACGATGACCTCCTGCACATGACGATGCCGCCGATGCACCGCGCGAATGGCGAAGAGCGCATCGACGCGCTCGTCGTCCGTCTCGCCGATGCCGACGAGGATGCCCGTGGTGAAGGGAATGGCCAGGCGTCCCGCGTCCTCGAGTACCTCCAGTCGCACCCGCGGCTCCTTGTCGGGGCTGCCGAAGTGCGGGGCTCCGGGCGTGGACCAGAGCCGCTCGGAGGTCGTCTCGAGCATCATGCCCATGCTGGGGGCGACGGGCCGCAGGCGCCGCATCTCCTCCCAGGACATGACACCGGGATTCAGGTGCGGCAGCAGCCCGGTCTCCTCGAGGACCAGGATGGCCATCGCGCGCACATAGGCGAGCGTGTCGGCGTACCCCGCCTCGTCGAGCCAGGCCCGGGCTGCAGGCCAGCGCTCCTCCGGCCGATCGCCGAGGGTGAAGAGCGCCTCCCCGCAGCCGAGCTCAGCGCCCCGTCGCGCGATCTCGAGGACCTCGTCGGGTGCGAGATAGGGCGCCGGCAGCCGGTGTGGCACCGTCGCGAAGGTGCAGTAGTGACAGCGGTCGCGACACAGGCGCGTGAGAGGGATGAAGACCTTGGGCGAGTAGGTGATGATCCCCGGGAGGCCCGCCTCTTCGAGTCCACGGTCGCGCAGGGAACTGGCGACTTCGAGCAGGTCCTCGAGGGCGTCACCGCGGGCGCCCAGCAGCCAGGTGGCCTCGTCAGGGGCGAGGGTGACTCCCTTGCGGGCGCGGGCAAGTGCCCGGACGACCCCCGACGGCGTGGACGGCACCGTGACACCCTATGTCCATGCCGCCACCCCCGACACCGATGCGCCGCATCACCGTGCTCGCCGGGGGGATCGGCGGAGCACGCTTCCTCCGGGGGCTCCTCGCAGCGGGCGAAGGTGCCGAGGTGACCGTCATCGGCAACACCGGTGATGACATCTGGATTCACGGCTTGCGCGTATGCCCCGATCTCGACACGGTGATGTACACCCTCGGCGGCGGGATCTCCGAGGAGCGCGGTTGGGGTCGTGAAGCAGAGACCTTCACCGTCAAGGAGGAACTGGCCGCCTACGGCCTCGAGCCGTCGTGGTTCGGCCTCGGCGATCGCGACATTGCCACGCACCTGGTGCGCACGCAGATGCTCAACGCCGGATATCCGCTGTCGGCCATCACCGAGGCCCTCTGCGAGCGATGGCAGCCAGGGGTTCGCCTACTTCCCATGACCGACGAACGCGCGGAGACGCATGTCGTCGTGGACGACCCCGACGGCGGTGTCGACGATTCAGGGGCTCCCGCACGTCGCGCCATCCACTTCCAGGAGTGGTGGGTGCGCTATCGGGCCGCGCTACCCGCGCATTCCATCGTCCTCGTCGGCGCTGATGAGGCCAAGCCCGGCCCGGGTGTGGTGGAGGCCATCGAGTCCGCCGACGTCGTGGTGCTCCCGCCGTCCAATCCCGTGGTTTCCGTGGGCACGATCCTGCGCGTGCCCGGCATCCGCGAGGCCCTGCAGCGCACGAGTGCTCCCGTCGTCGGCGTCGCACCGATCGTGGGCGGCCGCCCGGTGCGTGGCATGGCGGATGCCTGCCTCGCTGCCATCGGCGTGGAGACGGACGCCGCGGCAGTTGCCCGCCACTACGGGCCCCGTCGAGCGCTCGTTCCCGCTGGCGCTGCCGCCGACGGCATCCTCGACGGCTGGCTCGTCGACACTGCAGATGCCGCCTCCGTGCCCGGAGTGCAGTCCCTCGGCATCGCCTGCGAGTCGCGGCCCCTGCTCATGACCGACCTCGACGCCACGACCGACATCGCCCGCGCGGCACTCGAGATGGCCTCACGGCTGCGGCAGCAGGCATGACACTCCAAGCCATCGGTGTGGCCGGGATCGGTGAGATCCGCGCGGGGGACGACCTCGCGACCGTGATCGCTCAGCAGTTCCAGCGGACACCGTGGCCTGACGGCACGACAGGCTTTGCCGACGGCGACATCGTCGTCGTGACCAGCAAGATCGTGAGCAAGGCAGAGGGCCGGATCGTGCCCGAGTCGGAGCGCGATGCGGCACTCGAAGCCGAGACGGTGACGGTGGTCGCCACCAAGGAGACCCCGCGGGGCATTACCCGGATCGTGCGCACGCACCACGGACTCGTGCTCGCGGCGGCCGGTATCGACGCGAGCAACGCGCCCCCCGGGCAAGTGCTCCTCCTCCCCCGCGATCCTGATGCGTCCGCGCGAGCCCTGCGTGCGCGCCTGCACGAGCTGACCGGCGCCTCGCTCGGCGTCATCGTCACCGACACCCTCGGGCGCCCCTGGCGGGACGGTCTCACCGATTGCGCTATCGGCGTCGCCGGCGTCGCCGTGCTCGACGATCTGCGCGGGCTGCCGGACGCACAGGGACGCCCGATGGAGGCGACCGTGATCGCCGTCGCCGATGAGATCGCCTCGGCTGCCGACCTGGTCAAGGGCAAGTCCGGCGGGGTCCCCGTCGCCCTTGTCCGCGGTCTCGCACATCGCGTGACCGCCGAGGACGGTCCCGGTGCGGTCTCCGGCGTGCGCCCACTCGAGGAGGACCTCTTCCCCCTGGGCACGGTGGAGGCTCACCGAGCGGGTGCGCGCGAGGCGGTCGCATCCCGACGTACCGTCCGGCACTTCACGGACGAGCCCGTTGACGACGCGGCGCTCACGCGGGCGATCGCCGCGGCCATCACCGCCCCGGCCCCGCATCACACGACTCCCTGGCGGTTCGTCCTCCTCGACGAGCAGCGTGCGGCGCTGCTGATGGCCATGCGTGAGAGATGGCGTGCTGATCTCGAAGCCGACGGCTTCGATGCCGAGGCGATCGAGCGCCGCGTGTCTCGCGGCGACATCCTCTGGCGAGCCCCCGCGGTCGTGCTGCCCTTCCTCGACTTCGCCGAGGGTCCCCACGCCTACCCCGACGAGCGGCGCGCAGGCTTCGAGCGCGATCTCTTCTTCGTCTCTGGGGGCGCCGCCGTGGAGAACCTCCTCATCGCGCTCGCGGCCGAAGGACTCGGAGCCGCGTGGATCTCGTCGACGATGTTTTGCCCCGAGGTCGTGCGCGACGCGCTGGAATTGCCGGCCTCGTGGCAGCCCCTCGGCGCAGTCGCCGTCGGGCATCCGGCCGGCGAGCCCGGTCCGAGACCCGAGCGCGATGCCCAGGACTTCATCCTCCGCATGTAGTCGTTGAGTGGCGGCCTATGTCGCCGATTCAGGCCGATGTGCCCTCACGAGCCGCCAGTCAATGCCCTCAGGCGTCCCGCCAGTCAATGCCCTCAGGCGTCGGTGGAGAAGCGCACCGCCGTCGGCGGGAGCACGACATCAGGCCACACGCGCGCGCCTCCGCGCAACTCATTGCCCTTGCCGATGCGCGCGCCATCTCCGATGACGCATCCGGACACCATCACCCCGGCCTCGATGGTCGCCCCCGCGCCAATGACGGAATCGACGACGACTGCGTCTGCTCCGATCACGGCACCATCGAGCAGCACCGATCCTTGCACGACGGCGCCCGCATCCACCCGGGATCCGCGACCGACCGTGGTGCCGCCCCCGACCTCAGCGCGGTCGTCGACCGCTCCCCCATCCAGGACGAGGACGTCGGCCGGCACGTGGCCGGGCCAGGGTGCGAGGCCCCGGACCAGATCGGCAGACCCCCGCACGAAGTCCCAGGGGGTGCCCAGATCGAGCCAGTACGCATCGTCGACGACACCACGCACGAGCGCGCCCTCGGCGAGGAGTGCGGGGAAGGTCTCACGCTCGACCGACACCACCCGACCGGCAGGGATCGCATCGATCGCGGTCCGGCGGAAGACGTAACACCCCGCGTTGATCTGATCGGTGACGATCTCCTCCGGAGTCGTGGGCTTCTCACGGAAGGCGAGCACGCGCCCGTGCTCATCGGTCGGCACCAGGCCATACGCCGAGGGATCGGCGACGCGCACGAGGTGCAGGGTAACCACAGCTCCGGCACGCACATGATCATCGAAGAGCCCGGCGTAGTCGACACCGCTCAGCACGTCTCCGTTGAGCACCATGACGGGGTCGTCCGGACCGCTCCGCAGGTGCGAGGCCGCGTGACGGATCGCGCCCCCGGTACCCAGGGGCTCGTCCTCGACGGCGTAGGCGATCTCGACACCGAGGTCGCCCCCGTCCCCAAGCTGCTCGGCGAAGACTTCAGCGCGGTAAGACGTGCCGAGGATGATGCGCTCGACACCCGCGGCCCGCGCGCGCTCAATCTGGTGCACGGTGACGGGTACGCCGGCCACGGGGAGCATCGGCTTGGGCGTGCCCAGGGTCAGCGGGCGGAGCCGGGTGCCCTGGCCCCCGACGAGCAGGATCGCCTCGCGCATGAGGTCATCACACCACATGTGATCAGTGGCCTCCCCGCGCGGATCGGTCAGACATGTCGCAGGGCCCCGGCCATTGGCCGGGGCCCTGCGACATCAGGTCGTGCATGCGAATCAGCGGATCAGGATGCGCCCGTACCCTCGAGCCAGGCGGCGACCTTGTCCGTGTTGGCGGCGATCCACTTTGCGGCCGCCTCCTCCGGGGTCATGCCGGACTCGATGTCGAGTGCGACCTGGTTCTGGTCCTCGTTGGTCCACTCGAAGTTCTGGACGAGGGTGGCGAAGGGGCTGCCCGAGTCCATGAGCTTGAGGGTGGCGAGCTTGACCAGCGGGGTCTCGGGGTAGTCCGTGAGGCCGCTGGCCTTCGCCGCGTCGGTCCAGTCGTTGGCCGGGAAGTTGATACGGCACAGCGGGACCTTGGCGAGGAAGTTCTGCGGCTCGTAGAAGTAACCGAGCACCGGGGTCTTGTCCTCGCTGCCCTTGGTGAAGGCCTCGATGAGAGCAGGCTCCGAGCCGGTGTTGATGATCTTGTAGTTCAGGCCGTTGGCCTCGATGAGCTTCTCGCCGATGGTGGTGTATCCGGGCGGGCCCTCGAGCCAGGCGCCCTTGTCACCGGACTCCGGGGTCTTGAAGAGGTCGGCGTAGTCATTGAGCTTGGTGCCGTCGGTGATGTCGGGATACTCGTCGCACATCCACTGCGGGACGAACATGCCGATCAGGCCGATGTTGCCGTTGTAGCCGACCTCGACGATTGCGCCGCGGTCAACCCACTCCTGCCAGCGACCGCCACCCCAGTCCTCGATGATGACGTCGACCGACCCGGCCTCCATCGCGTCGTAGGTGACGCCAGCCTCGTCGAGAGTCGTCTGCGTGATATCGCAGCCGAGCGATTCGCGGGCCACATCGCTGAGCACCTGCGCCGAGGCGGTGTAGCCCACCCACGCGTGCATCGCAACACCCCATGAACCGCAGTCGGCGGGCGCAGGGGCCGCACTCGAGTCCGCGGGAGCAGCGCTCGACTCCGCGGGCTCTGGTGCCGCCGAGGACGAACTTGCCTCGTTGACGCTGCCACCGCAGGCCGCGAGGGCCAGGCTGGCAGCAGCGAGCGCGACCACGAGGCCAGCGCCCTTGCCTACTCGCTTCATTCTTCCTCCCGGAAGGTAGATGTCGTCGTCATCGTAGGCGCGCACCACCCGGTATACGGCGTATTGGCGATAACGGATGCGTATCGCTAATGGTGCCCCTGGGGGGACTTCTGGGGCCTGCCTTGGGCAATTCGATCGAGGATGATGCCCAGGAGCACGATGGCGATACCCGCAGCCAGGCCTTTGCCGGCGAGCTCAGGCTTGGACTGACCCACGATCACGAGATACCCAAGGCCGCCCGCGCCAACGAATCCGCCGATGACGACGACGGCGAGCACGAAGATGAGCCCCTGGTTGACCCCGAGCAGGATCGAGCGACGAGCGACGGGGAGTTGGACCTTCGTGATGACCTGGAGATTGGTCGATCCCGCGGAGACTGCAGCCTCGACTGATTCCTTGGGCACCTTGCGGATGCCGTCGGCCACGATGCGGATGACGACGGGTGCGGCGTAGACGACACCGAGCACGATGGCGGCGAAGCGCGTGGGGCCGAAGAGCGCGAGCACCGGCACGAGGTAGACGAAGGCAGGCATCGTCTGGCCCGCGTCGAGGAAGGGTCGGAGGAAGCGATCCACCTTGGCGCTGCGACCTGCCCAGACGCCCATCACGATGCCGATGATGACGACGAAGCCCGTGGCGATGAGGGTCATCGCCAGCGTGAGCATGGTGTCGTTCCACAGTCCCGTCGCCATGACGAGTGCGAGGAGCACGAAGACGAGGATCCCCACGGTGCGCCCGGCAAGGATGAAGGCCAGCAGGGTGATGGCGATGAGGGTGAGCCACCACGGCGAGTTAGCCAGCACGTCCTGCAGGGGGTTGAGGACCCAGACGGTGAAGAACTCACTCCCCGTCACGGTGAGAAATCCGAGGTTGTCCGTGATCCAATCCGACAAGGCATTGGCCGTCTCTGCGACCGGCTCCTTGAAGATGAGCTGCTCGGGGAAGATGGCAAAGGCGAGCACATAGCGCGACAGGTAGATCGCCACGATCGTGAGCACGCCAAAGATTGCGAGACCGATGCGCCTGCGCACCTTCGCCGCATCGGCGGCCGCATAGCCGGACTGTTCGCGGCTGACGGCCGCGCTGGTGGCCCTGTCGAGCATGACGGCGAGCAGGACCACGGCGAGACCCGCGACGACGCCATCGCCGACATTGCGAATCTGAAGGGCTTCGATGACGGGCTTGCCGAGTCCGGGAGCACCGATAAGCGCGGCGATAACGACGAAGGAGAGCGCAGCCAGGGTCGTCTGATTGACAGCGAGGATGATCGTGCTCTTGGCCATGGGCAACTGCACCTTGGTGAGCACCTGCCAACGCGTCGATCCCGCCGACTCCGCAGCTTCGATCGGCCCCTGCTTGAGACTCTTGATGGCAAGCGCCGTGATGCGAATGCAGATGGGAATCGAGTAGATCATCGTCGCGATGGTCGCTGACGCGATGCCGATGAGGAAGACCAGCGCCAGAGGAGCGAGATAGACCAGCGTGGGGAGCACCTGGGCGAGATCGAGCCACGGCCTCAGGACCTTCATGACCTTGTCGTTGAGGCCTGCCCACACACCGAGGGGCAGGGCGATGAGGAGCGAGAGGACGACCGCACCGATCGTCATGGCAAGCGTCTCCATCGTGAGGAGCCACATGCCGAGCATGCCGCACAGCAGCATCAAGAACATGCTGAAGAAGGCCATGCGCAGCGTCGATGTCGCATAGACGATGAAGCCGATGAGCACCAGCGTGCCGAACCAGCCAAGGACAGGGATGAGATTGCCATCACCGGGCACGGCAATGATCCCCATGAAGATCTCGATGAAGCCGGATATCACCGAACGAATCGGATTGAAGACATAGACGAAAAGGAAACTCTCCGTGCGATTGCCGCGGATCGATGCGGCGAAGTCGCGCATGATCGCGGTGAAGGGCGAGTCGGTCGCGGTGGAGAGCTCCTGCGTCTGCACTCCCTTGAGCGCCGTCGCGGTCACGAACCAGACGATGAGGACGATGAGCGCCTGCACCCATCGCAGCCTCAGGACGGCCTTGACGTCCACGACTAGTCGCCCAACTCCGAGTCGCGATCTCCGGCGATGAGCGTGAGCACGTCGTCACTGCCGACGTAACCCACCAGGGCGCCGTCGCGCATGACCCGGACGGGGGCGACGGAGGCGATGATCGCGTGGGTCGCTTCCTTGATGATGATGTCTCCCGCTACGGCGGGGCCGTCCCCGGACTCCCCGTCACGCAGCGGGCGCGCGATGGTCTCGAGAGTGAGGACGTGACTCTTGGGGATGTCGCGCAGGAAGTCCTCGACGTAGGCATCCGCGGGATGGAGCACGAGGTCCATTGCCGTGCCCATCTGCACGATCGCGCCATCGCGCATGATGGCGATCCGATCTCCGAGCTTCATCGCCTCGCTGAGGTCGTGGGTGATGAAGACCATGGTCTTGCCGAGCTCGCGATGCAGTCGGATGACCTCGTCCTGCATGTCGCGGCGGATGAGAGGGTCGAGCGCGCTGAAAGGCTCGTCGAGGAACATCACATCCGGGTCTACGACGAGGGCGCGGGCTAGGCCCACGCGCTGCTGCATGCCACCCGAGAGTTGCTCGGGGTAGGAATTGGCGTAGCCCGCCAGCCCCACGAGCTGGATGACCTCCTCCGCGCGGGCATAGCGATCTTCCTTCTTCACGCCCTGGATCTCGAGGGGGTAGGCGACGTTGTCGATCACCTTGCGGTGGGGCAGGAGACCGAAGTGCTGGAAGACCATGGAGAATTCCGTGCGCCGCAGGTGCCGCAGCTGCTTGTCATTGGCCTGGAGGATGTCCTCGTCCTCGATGATGACTTCACCCGCCGTCGAGTCCACGAGACGGGTGAGGCAGCGCACGAGGGTCGACTTGCCCGAGCCGGAGAGTCCCATGACGACGAAGACCTCACCCTCGGCGACATCAAAGGTGACATCACGGACGGCCGCGGTGCACCCCGTGTCCGCGAGCAGCTGGTCGCGGGGAAGATCGGCGTACGGAGTGCCGACAATCTTGTCGGCCTGCGGGCCGAAGACCTTCCACAGGTGGCGCACCGAGATAGCAGGCGAACCCGCCGTCACAGTCGGACTCGTCATCTCATGCCTCCTCGGCGAACCAGCCGCTCGGGGCCGGTGAGAGGTTGCGGTACACGTGCTTGGCCTCGAGATACTCGTGCAGGCCGCTCGGCCCGAGCTCGCGACCGACACCTGACTGCTTGAAGCCGCCCCACTCGGCCTGGGGCAGGTAGGGGTGATAGTCGTTGATCCAGATGGTGCCGTGACGCAGTGCAGCCGCGACGCGTTCTGCCTTCCCCGCATCCGACGTCCACACGGCACCCGCCAGCCCGTAGACCGTGTCGTTGCCCAGGGCGATGGCCTCCTCCTCGGTGGAGAAGGTCTCAACCGTGAGCACGGGTCCGAAGGACTCGTCCTGTACGCAGGTCATGTCGGTCCGGCAGCCATCGAGCACAGTGGGAAGGTAGTAGGAGCCGCCCGCCAGCGTCGGGAATTCCACGGGATCAGGCGCGTGACCCCCGCACCGGAGCACGGCTCCCTCCTCGAGAGCCCCTGCCACGTACTTCTCGATCTTCTGGCGATGCTCCGGTGAGATGAGGGGCCCGGTCTCCGCGTCGGGGTCAAAGGGCCCACCGAGCCGGATCATCTCCGCACGTCTCACGATCTCGTTGACGACCCTGTCGTGCACCGACTCCTCGACCAGGAGTCGTGCGCCCGCCGAGCACACCTGACCACTGTGCAGGAAAACGGCGGTGAGGGCGTTGTCGATGGCTGCATCAAGGTCGGCGTCGGCGAAGATGATGTTGGGATTCTTGCCCCCGAGTTCGAGCGCGACCTTCTTCACCGTTGCCGCCGCTTCCGACATGATGCGCCGCCCGGTCAGCACGCCGCCCGTGAAGGACACCATGTCGACGTCGGGGTGCGTGGCGAGCGGGGCGCCCACGGTGGCCCCCGCGCCGAGGATGAGGTTGCCCACTCCGGCGGGCAGCCCGGCCTCCTCAAGCAGCTTCATGAGATGGATCGTCGTGCTGGGCGTCATCTCACTTGGCTTGAGGACGAAGGTGCATCCTGCCGCCAGTGCGGGCGCGACCTTCCACGCCGCCTGGAGGAGCGGGTAGTTCCACGGCGTAATGAGCCCGCAGACTCCGACGGGTGAGTAGTCGATGCGCGAGCGGACGGCCGGGTTGCCCGCATCCACCACGCGGCCGCCGAGGGCATCACCCGCCGCCAGGCCGGAGAAGTAGCGGAAGGTCTTGGCCACGTCGGCGACGTCGTACTCCGACTCCACTAGGCGCTTGCCCGTGTCGAGTGATTCCAGGCGCGCGATCACCTCGACGTCACGCTCGAGCAAATCGGCTACGCGTGCGAGCAGCCTTCCTCGCTCGGCGACAGGCACCGATGACCAGCGGCCGTCATCGAAGGCCCTGCGCGCCGCCTGGATCGCCCGCTCGGTGTCGCCAGCCGTCGCTTCATCGACGACGCGGACGACCTCGCCATCGGCGGGGCAGCGAATCTCGCGCGTCCCGCCCTCGGCCGCGGCGACCCAGGCTCCGTCGATGTAGAGATCAGGCATGAGCCGCGGACTCCTTGCGATGTCGGTAGAACGGCGCGTGATCGGGGGGTAGGGGGGTCGCGCCCTTGATGATGTCCGCGGCCTTCTCCGCAAGCATCATCGTGGGTGCGTAGATGTTGCCATTGGTGACGTACGGCATGACCGAGGCGTCGACAACGCGCAGGCCCTCGGTGCCGTGCACGCGCATCGTGAGCGGGTCCACCACGGACATCTCGTCGACGCCCATGCGCGCTGTGCACGAAGGGTGATACGCCGTCTCGCCGTCCTTGCGCACCCAGTCGAGTATCTGCTCGTCCGTCTCGACCTGAGGGCCGGGCGAGATCTCGCCCGCGCTGTAGGGCGCGAAGGCCGGCTGCTCGAGGATCTCGCGCGTCTTGCGGATCGCTTCGACCCATTCGCGCTTGTCCTGATCGGTCGACAGGTAGTTGAAGACGAATGCCGGAGGCGCCATCGGGTCAGCGCTGGTGATCCAGAGCCGGCCGCGAGCATCGGAATACATCGGGCCGATATGCACCTGGTAGCCATGACCCTCCGCGATGGAGGTGCCGTCGTAACGCACGGCGATCGGCAGGAAGTGGTACATGAGGTTGGGGTAGTCGACCTGATCGTTGCTGCGGATGAAGCCGCCCGCCTCGAAGTGGTTGGACGCTCCGGGTCCGGAGCGGAGGAACAGCCACTGTGCCCCGATGAAGGGCCGGCGCCAGAACTGCAGGTTGGGGTTGAGCGAGACCGGCTGCGTGCACGCGTGCTGCACGTAGACCTCGAGGTGATCCTGGAGGTTCTCCCCCACTCCGGGCAGGTCGTGAACGGGATCCACGCCCACTGAGCGCAGGTGCTCGGCGTTGCCGATTCCCGAGAGCTGGAGCAACTGGGGCGAGTTGAAAGCGCCGCCCGCGAGGATCACCTCGGAACCGCGCACGCGGATCGGGCGCTTGCCGCCGACGGAGACCTCGACTCCCGTAGCACGCGGTGTCCCACCCGAAGAGTCCATGACGACGCGAGTGACGTGCGCGCGAGTCTTGACGGTGAGGTTCGGCCGCGACTTCGCCGGTCGCAGGTACGCCTTGGTCGCGGAGTAGCGCCGCCCGTTGTGGACATTGCGATCGAACGCCGCAAAACCCTCCTGCTTGAAGCCGTTGACGTCGGCGGTGAGATCGTGACCGGCTTCCTGGACTGCGGCAAAGAAGGCGGCGAAGAGGGGGTTCTCCGCCTGGCCGCGCTCAAGGATGAGCGGACCGTCCTTGCCGCGCCACTCATCGGCGCCCGCGGGGCAGTCCTCCATCTTCTTGAAGTACGGCAGGCAGTGGGCGTAGTCCCATGTCTCCATGCCCGGATCGGAGGCCCATCGCTCATAGTCCAAGGGGTTGCCCCGCTGGAAGATCATGCCGTTGATGCTGCTGGATCCCCCAAGGATCTTGCCGCGGCCGTGATTGACGCGCCGGCCATTCATGTGCGGCTCGGGCTGAGAGGCGTACATCCAGTCGTAGAGCGGATTGCCGATGGGGAAGGTCAGCGCCGCCGGCATGTGCACGTAGACGTCGAAGGGATAGTCCGGGCGTCCGGCCTCGAGAAGGAGCACCGACGTCGATGCGTCTTCGCTCAGCCGTGCTGCCAGGGCCGAGCCGGCCGAGCCACCGCCGACGATGATGTAGTCGTATCCCCTGGGCATGGCGTAACCCTAGGCGATGCGCCCTGGTCAGTCCCCGAGTTCGGCGCGACGGCGAACGACGTACTCCTCGAGCTCCTCGCGGATCGCCTCGTCAAGCGGGGGCTGCTCGTAGTCCTCGAGTTTCTTCTCGTAGATCTCGCGCGCGCGCTCGACGGTGTCGCGACCACCGAGTCGCATCCAGCGCTCGTAGTTGTCGGAGTTCCACAGGAAGGGGCGGTAGAAGCACGTGCGGAAGCGCTCCATGGTGTGCTCCGCGCCGAGGAAGTGACCGCCCGCACCGACCTCCTCGTGGGCACCGAAGGCCAACTCCTCCTCCGTGAAGACGACGGGGGTGAACTCCTTCTGCAGCGACTCCAGGATCTGAACGTCGATGACGTACTTCTCGTAGCTGGCCACAAGACCACCCTCGAGCCAGCCCGCCGTGTGCATGACGAAGTTGGTGCCGGCCAGGAAGGTCGGCAGCATGGTCATGAGCGACTCGAAGATCGCCTGGGCGTCGGGGGTCTGGGAGGAGTTGAGGCCGCCGCCGGTGCGGAAGGGCAGGTTGAAGTGGCGGGCGATCTGGCCGGTGCACAGCAGGCCGATGGCCGACTCCGGCGTGCCGAACTGAGGTGAGCCGGACTGCATGTCGATGTTGGACAGGAAGCTGCCGAAGACGACGGGCGCGCCCGGGCGGATGAGCTGTGTGAGCGCGATGCCCGTGAGCGTCTCGGCCATCTGCTGGGCCAGGGTCGCCGGGATCGACACCGGCGACATGGCACCCATGAGCAGGAAGGGGGTGAGGATGACCGGCTGCATCGCCTTGGCGTACTCGAACTGTGCTTCGAGCATGCGGTCGTCCCACCGCAGCGGTGAGTTGCAGTTGATGAGGGAGATGCTCGTGGGCGTCTTCTCGATCGACTCTCGACTGCCGAAGAGGATCTCGCTCATGCGAATGGTGTCCAGGGCGCGAGTGCCACTCACCACATTGCCCATGTAGATCTTGTCCGTGAGAGTCATGGCGGCGTAGAGCATGTCGAGGTGCCGCGAGTCGAGCGGGGCATCACTGGGCTCGCACACCACGCCGCCCACGCTGTCCATGGCGGAGAACGACTGGGCGAGCTTGGCGAAGTTGCGGTAGTCCTCCATCATCGCGTCGCGGCGTACGTCGCCCTGGCGGACGAAGGGCGGGCCGTAGACACTCGAGAAGACCATCGAATTGCCACCGATGTGGACGGTGTTGTCGGGGTTGCGCGCCTGGATATCGAATTGGCGCGGTGCTTTGGCAACCTGCTCGAGCACGAAGTCCGGGTCGAAGAAGACCTTGTCGCCGTCGGTGCGCATGCCGGCGGCCTTGAAGAGCTCGACCGCCTCGGGCTTCATGAACTCGATGCCCAGTTCCGAGGCGATGCGGCGCCAGCCCTTGTCGAGGACGGCCATCGACTCCTCGGAGAGGATCTCGTAGCGCGGCAGGGTGTTCTCAAACATCGACTCTCCCGATTCGCCGTGGTCGGAAATGCCTTGACCCGTTGG
>JBIKKK010000146.1:0-5692 GCA_044360385.1 Candidatus Nanopelagicales bacterium | reverse complement strand
GTGGCCCCTGGCAGATGAGCACCTGGGGAGCCATCCGCCTGTCGCTGGGCATCTTCTTCGCGGGCCTGGGCACTCTCCTCCTCGTGACCGCGGTCCCCGCTGCGCTTGCGGCAGCAGGCATCAGGTCGACTGTCGGCACGACCGGCGTCGTGACCCAGTCCGTCGGCACCCTGCGGGCGGCGCCGTCGGACGTGGCCGTGATCGTCGATGGCGTGTCCGCGCGTCTCGTGGCCCCGGAGCCTCCTGAGTGGGTGACGGGCGCGCTCGCCCTGGTAGGCAGGGACTCCTCGTCCCTTGCTGAGGAGCTCGGTGACGTCGCACTCGTCGCTAGCCCGATGTCCGAAACGGCCTTCATGGGCATCGCTCCCGTCGAGGCGGTCAACGACTACCTCGACGGCATGCCGTACTCCGTAGCCGTCAGCGAGGCGGGGGAGTGGACGAGTGTGTCCGTGCCCGGTAGTGGCGCGCCACCGCCTCCCGCGGGACTACCGCTGTGGATAGCCGCAGCGGAGGGGGCAGAGCCCGAGCTTCCCGCCGGATCGCTGGAGGGCGTCACCCTGGTCCTCATGCGCCCGGACGCGGCCCCAGGGCCGGAGGCGAGCCTGAGGCTGGAGTACCGGGTGTCCGGTGCTCCCACCGCCCTGGAGTCCGCTGCCGTCGCCGCCGTGGGCGGCAGCGTCGGGGGCCTCCTACTCATCCTGCTGGGTGGGGCGTTGGTGGTCGGCAGGCGGAAGGGGCGCCTCAGTGACGGCACCTGAGGATCGCATCCTCACGATCCCCAATGCGCTGAGCGTCCTGCGCCTCGCGCTCATCCCCGTGTTCCTGTGGCTCGTCCTCGCCGAGCAGGCCGATCTCGCGGGAGTTGCTGTCCTCACAATCTCCGGGATCACCGACTGGGCGGATGGCGTGATCGCGCGTCGCACGGGCCAGACGACCCGCCTGGGCAGGCTTCTTGATCCTCTGGTGGACCGGCTCACGATCGCCGCCACGCTCATAGGGCTGGCACTGCGTGACCTCGTGCCATGGTGGCTCGTGGGCCTGCTGGCGGCACGCGAACTGCTCCTGCTTGCCCTGGTGCCTGCCCTACGGCGACGCGGGCTCATCGCCCTCCCCGTGCATTACCTGGGCAAGGCAGCAACCTTCGCGCTCTACTGGGGCTTTCCCTTCGTCCTGGTGGGCGCGGGCACAGCGGAATGGGAGCAGGTCCTGGGGGCGCTGGGTTGGGCCTTCGTGATCTGGGGCACCGCCCTGTACTGGTATGCCGCGCTCCTGTATCTGGACCAGGCTCGTCGCGTCCTGCGAGCACAACCCGCGGCCCCGCGTCGGGCTTGATGGCCCGGCGCCGGGGGACTAGGTTCGGCAAGGGATCGCAGGCGCGCCCTGCCCCGCCACGACGGATTGCCGAGGGGATGAGATGACACTGGTACCCGATGACCTGCAGTTCACGGCCGAACACGAGTGGATCGCCGCGAGCGGTGACGGCACGGTCCGCTTCGGGATTACCGACTACGCGCAGGATTCCCTGGGCGACATCGTCTACGTCGATATGCCCAAGGTGGGACAGGCGCTCACTGCCGGTCAGCCCTGCGGAGAGGTCGAGTCGACGAAGAGCGTGAGCGAGATCTACGCCCCCGTGTCCGGTGAGGTCGTGGCGGTCAATGCAGTCCTCTCGGACGCTCCGGAGACGATCAATTCGCAGCCCTACGGCGATGGCTGGATGGTCGAGGTGCGCATCGCGGGCGAACCCGAGGGCACCCTCGACGCCGCGGCCTATCGCGCACTCATAGGCGAGTGATGTCCCCATGACGCAGTGCACGCATCCGGTGGACCCGAGCGATCGCTACTGCCGGGTCTGCGGTGCGCCGGTGACGCATGAGGTGACCTCGGTGGGCATGACTGGGCCTGGCTCGAGCGGATCACTTCCCGCCGTGGGCTCCGGGGTAGCCCCGGATCTCGGACCGGGCGAGGCCGTCCTCGTGGTGCAGCGTGGCATGGGCGAAGGCGCCTCCTACCTCCTCATCGGAGACCTCGTCAGCGCCGGCCGCGAGCCCGACTCAGACCTCTTCCTCGATGACGTCACGGTCAGCCGACGCCATGCCGAGATGCGTCGCATGGCATCCGGGTGGCTCCTGCGCGACGTCGGGAGCCTCAACGGCACCTACGTCAACCGACGACGCATCGAGGAGGTTGCCCTGGTGCCCGGTGATGAGGTCCAGATCGGCAAGTACCGCTTCGCCTATCTCGTCGGAGGGGACGCCGGGTCGGCCACGTGAGCACACTGCGACCCATCGGAGCGGTTGTCGCGGAACTCGGCGAAGAGTTCCCTGATCTCACCGCCTCCAAGGTGCGCTACCTCGAGGCCGAGGGACTTATCGAGCCCATGCGGACATCGCGTGGCAGCCGGAGGTACGCCGATGCCGACCTCGATCGACTCCGCCGCATCCTGCGACTCCAACGCGATGAGTTCCTGCCACTGTCCGTCATCGGCCAGCGGCTCGACCAGCCCGATGGGATCACGGAGGGCGCGGAGGGGGCTGTGGCCGCGGTGCGACTGCGTGCTCCTCGGGCTCGCCGAATGACAGCGGCAGAGGTCGCCCAGCGCGGGGGAGTCGACGCGTCCACGCTCAAGGACCTGGTGACTCACGGCCTGGTCACAGAGATGGACAGTGGCGCGGTGGACATCTGCCGCCTGGTGGTCCGCCTGCGTAACTACGGCATCGAGCCGAGGCACCTGCGCTCCTTCCGCGTGGCGGCGGATCGCGAGGTGGGCTTGGTCCAGCAGGCCCTGGCCCCGCGCGGGGGCAGTTCCTCCGCGCTGGAGCAGCGAGAGCTGACCGCGGGACTCCTTGCCCTCCTGCTTGACCTCCACATAGCCCTGGTGCGACAGCGGTCGTCTACCCTCGAAGCATGAAGCGAGTCGACGTCCTGGGCGTACGCGTCGAAATGCCATCGAATCAACCGATCGTGCTCCTGCGAGAGGTGGAGGGCGACCGGTATCTCCCCATCTGGATCGGGGCGACCGAAGCCACGGCCATCGCCTATGTGCAGCAGGGTGTTGTCCCACCTCGGCCCCTCACTCACGATCTGCTCAAGGACGTCATCGAGTCCGTGGGACGTTCCCTCGTCGAGGTGCGCATCACGCGACTCGAGGAGGGCGTCTTCTTCGCGGAGATGGACCTCGGCATGGGGGCCGTGGTGAGCGCTCGCCCCTCAGACGCGATCGCCCTTGCCCTGCGCACCTCCAGCCCGATCGTCGTCGATGACGCCGTGCTCGATGAGGCCGGCGTGGTGATCCCCGACGAGGAGGAGGACGAGGTGGAGCGCTTTCGCGAGTTCCTCGACCAGGTCACTCCCGAGGATTTCGGCGGCGATTCCTGAACGGTGCTCGGCCTCCCCGGCGGGTCGCGTTGACCATGGGGCTGGTGAGCCCTAACGTGGCATTCCGCTCTCGTCGAGGGCGCCATATCTCGAGGGCGGTGGGCAGCGACGATGCGCGTGACCGAGGAGTCCCTGCCGAGCGTTAACGTGCCTCGCACGGTCGACCAGCCCGCGCTCTTTCCCGAAGAGTCCTTGCAGTCCGCTGCAGTTCATCTCGGCTATCGGGGCCCCATCGCGTGCGCCGCTGCCGGCATCACCTACCGCCAATTGGACTACTGGGCGCGCACAGGCCTCGTCGAGCCGAGTATCCGCCCGGCGTCGGGCTCGGGCACCCAGCGGCTTTACTCCTTCCGTGACATCCTCGTCCTGCGCATCGTCAAGAGGCTTATCGACACCGGGGTCTCGCTGACCAATATTCGCGCCGCCGTGGCTCACCTGGAGCAGCGTGGCGGCGACGATCTCGCCCGCATCACGCTCATGAGCGATGGCGCGTCGATCTATGAATGCCGCAACGAAGACGAGGTCATCGACCTGGTGCGAGGCGGTCAGGGAGTCTTCGGCATTGCCGTGGGTCGCGTGTGGCAGGAGGTCGAGGGCCAGTTGGCCTCCCTCCCCGGCGAGCCCGCCGAGGGAGGGGTTCCCGCGGGAACCCGCGACGACGACGAACTGTCCGCGCGTCGCGCCGCTCGGCTCACCGCTGGCTGATCACGGTGCGCTAGGCTGCGAGAGCTGCTAGACCCAGCACGGGAGAGACCCGGGGCAACCCGGGCGCCGAAGGAGCAACCGCCCCGGAAACTCTCAGGCAAACGGACCGTATTGGGAAGGCAACTCTGGAGAGAGGGTGGTTCGCCACCCCACCGACGGTGCAAGTTGCGCGTGCTGGTCATGGCACGGTGCGGCGAATCTCTCAGGTCGCGGTTATCCGCGAGACCAGAGGGGGTCGGGCGTACGCCGTGCGCCTGACTCACGAGTCGTCGGGAGCAGCAATGTCCGATTCCACCGGTGCCTTCGCTCGACGCCACATCGGTCCCCGCGCTCACGATGTCGCGTCCATGCTCGACTGCCTGGGCTACGACTCCCTCCACGCCTTCCTCGACGATGTCGTGCCCGAATCCATTAGATGGCGGGAGGGGCTCGCGCTCGACGCACCACTCGATGAGTCGGCACTGACAGCGGAAATGGCGGACTTGGCCGGCGCCAATCGAGCACTCACGTCGATGATCGGACTGGGCTACCAGGACTGCATCACGCCGCCGGTGATTCGTCGCAATGTGCTGGAGAGCCCGTCCTGGTACACCGCCTACACGCCCTACCAGCCGGAGATCAGCCAGGGTCGACTCGAGGCGCTCCTCGCCTTCCAGACTGTCGTCGAGGACCTCACCGCCCTGCCCGTGGCCCCGGCCTCGCTCCTCGACGAGCCGACCGCAGCGGCAGAGGGCATGGGGCTGCTGCATCGCACACATGAGGGGATGACCTTCCTCGTCGATGCGGACACCCATCCGCAGACGGTCGCCGTGATCTCCACTCGAGCGGAGCCGCTGGGCATCACGGTGCGGACTGTGCCGCGATCGGAGCTCGTCGATTCCTTCGACGACGATGTGTTCGGCGTCCTGGTCTCGTACCCAGGCTCATCCGGCCAGGTGGACGACATCCGCGGGATCCTCGCGAGCGCCAAGGATCGCGGAGTGGGCACCGTTGTCGCGACCGATCTCCTCGCGCTCACCCTGCTCACGCCGCCGGGGGAGATGGGTGCCGATGTCTGCGTCGGATCCGCGCAGCGTCTCGGCGTCCCTATGGGATTCGGCGGCCCGCATGCGGGCTTCATGAGCGTGCGGGCAGGCCTCGAGCGCTCTTTGCCTGGGCGGCTCGTCGGGGTATCCGTGGACGTCGAAGGCACGCCCGCGTACCGCCTTGCCCTGCAGACGCGCGAGCAGCACATCCGCCGCGAGAGGGCGACGAGCAACATCTGCACCGCACAGGTGCTGCTCGCCGTCGTCGCTGCAATGTACGCCGCTTATCACGGCCCCGACGGCCTCCGGGAGATCGCGACGAGAGTCCGCGGGCATGCCTTGCGGCTCGCGGCGTCATTGGCCGCAGGGGGCATCGACATCGTCGATTCCGTCTTCTTCGACACGCTCACGGTGCGCGTGCCCGGGCATGCGGACGAGGTGATTGCAGAGGCGCTCTCCCGTGGCATCAATCTGCGACGTGTCGATGCCGACGTCGTCGGCATCACGGTCGATGAGACGACCACCGATGGGGACCTGGATCAGGTGGTTGCCGCCTTCGGCGTAGCCCTCGCTCCCGTCGAGAC
>JBIKKK010000145.1:0-5717 GCA_044360385.1 Candidatus Nanopelagicales bacterium | reverse complement strand
CGGGTGATCGTGTGGCGGATGCCACCGATGCTGAACTCGAGGGTGACCTCGGTGGGCTCGTCGGCGTCGCAGAACTGGCTGCGCATGCGCGAGCTATCCGACTCCGCACCCGAGAGGGAGCCGTAGAGAGCGAAGACGATGCCGTCGATGATCGTCGTCTTGCCCGCACCGGTGGGACCCTCGATGAGGAAGAGCCCTGATGCCGACACGGCATCGAAGTCGACCCTCTCGCGTCCGCGGAAGGGGCCGACTCCTGTCAGCGTGAGGGAGTGCAGCCTCATCGAGGTACCTCGCTCATTTAGGCACCTCGCCGACCCGGATCCGCTCGACCGCGTCACGCAGGAGGTCGCGCTCGACAGGCTCCGCGGGCGTCGCCGTGACGTGCTCGACGAAGGCCTCGGCGATGGCCAGGGGATCCCGCGTGCGCGCGCCGGAGGCGTCGGCAGCCTCGACTGCCGTCAGTGCTCGCTGCTCGAAGGACAGATCGATAGCGAAGGGGAGCACCTCACGCAGGCGCGTCATGGGATCCGCTGGCCTGCGCTCATCCGTGAGCACGATGCGGACCCAGTGGTCCGCATACGCGGCGGTCTCGGGATCGGCGACGAGCTCCTCGAGCTCGCCCCGGAGAGTGACGAGGGCGCGCGGGACGGGCGCAGCGATGCGTCGTACATCGACGGGGCCGGTCGCCGCGAAGTCGAGCACCGTGACCGACTTGATGTGTGACTCCTCCGAGAAGGAGAAGGCGAGCGGGGAACCGCTGTAGGCCACGGAGGTGGCGTCGGTGCCCCCGCGCACCTCCTGTGCGCCGTGCAGGTGACCGAGGGCGACGTGGTCGACCCCGGCGAAGACGGATGCGGGGGCATCCCCGATGCCACCGACGCGCAGATCGCGCTCGGATTCGCTCACGATCGCTGTGTCGGCGCCCCCGGTGATGAAGGCGTGGGCCGTGACAAGGGAGCGCACGTCGCCTCGCTCGGCGAGGTCGGCCCGCACGCGGTCCATGGCAGCGTTAAGCACGGAGGCATGCGAGCGCTCAGCGCCGAGCTCCTCACGGTGGAAGTCCGGCTCGAGATAGGGCAGGCCGTACGTCGCGACGGATACGCCGTCGGCGCCTTCGACGATGAGGGGATTGCGGATGTCCTCCAGCGAGGTGCGCAGATGCAGGCCGGACTCTGCGAGCAGGGCTCCGGCGAAGCCCAGCCGAGTGGGGGAGTCGTGGTTGCCCGACGTCACGAGCATCGGGCTGGTGTGCGTGATGCCGATCACCGCCTCCTCCCACAGAGATACGGCGGCGAGTGACGGCACGGCACGGTCGTAAACATCGCCCGCGACGACGACGAGCTCGATGCGCTCGGCCTCGACAAGCTCGATGAGCCAGGTCACGAAGGCACGCTGATGCTCGAGGATGTCGGCCCCGTGGAAGGACCGGCCCAGGTGCCAGTCGGAGGTGTGGAGCACGCGCATCCAGGCAGGCTAGTCGCCCGCACCGACGGCGGGGCTACGCTCGGCACGTGCCGACGTATCGCGACATCACCACCGTCGTCGACGGGTCATGGGATGTGCCCCCCGGTTGGGCTCAGGGGCGCGGGGCATGGGGCGGCCTGGGGGTCGGCATGGCCGTGCGGACGGCGGAGCACGCCGACCGCCTCCTCGACCGCGCGGGCGGCTCTGCTGGCGCGCCGGGCCGCATCGTCCGCGAGGTCAGCGTCGACATGCTGGGCCCGGTGCCGGTGGGTGCTTCGCTCGTGCACGAGACCCCGATGCGCGTGGGGTCGGGCACCTCGGCGTGGCGCATCGTCGTGGGCAGCGAGCCCGAGGTCCTGGTGTCGGCGAGCGTCGTGCTGGGTCGTGTGCGCGGTGGCGATCAGCCGGCCATGCTGGACGCGCGCCTGGAGCCCCCCGACTCTGCTCCCTGGGCCGATGTCGCCCCTGTGCCTCTGGCTCCGCCTCTCGCTCCTGAGTTCACCGAGCGCCTGGAGTTTCGCCCTATCTCGGGGCTGCCCTACCAGGGGCGCGTGGAGGACGTCGTGTGCTGGGTGCGCCTGCCGGACGAGGAGCCGGTGGATGCCGCTCTCGCGCTCGGCCTCGTCGATGCGCTGTGGCCAGCCACCCTTGTCACGTTCAGCGAGCTGCGCCCGATTGCCACGCTGACCTTCGCAGCCAGCCTTCTCGTCGACCCCGCCACGATCGATCCGAGCCAGCCGCTGTTGCACCGGGGACGACTCGTCTCGCGCCGAGAGGGCTACGCGACCGAGACCCGCGAGCTGTGGACTCCCGACGGCAGGCTCGCGGTCTTCAACACGCAGGTGATGGTGGTGATCAAGTGAGCGGACCGCTCGCGGGCATGCGCTTCGTCGAGATGGCAGGGATCGGCCCGGCTCCCTTCGCGGCGATGGTGCTGTCTGACCTCGGCGCTGAGGGCATCCGCATCGAGTCACCCCGGCCCGGCTTGACGCTCGGCGATCCGATGCGCGACATCACGCGCCGCGGCCGCACGGGTGTCATCGTCGACGTCCGGCAGGAAGCAGGCCGCGATCTCGTCCTCGACCTCGTCGCGGAGTCGCACGTGCTCATCGAAGGATTCCGGCCCGGAGTGATGGAGCGGCTCGGACTCTCGCCCGAGGCTTGCCTCGCGCGCAGGCCGTCACTGGTCTACGGACGGATGACCGGGTGGGGTCAGGACGGGCCCTGGGCACTCACGGCCGGGCACGACCTCGACTACATCGCCGTGGCCGGCGTGCTTGCGCACATCGGGCGACGTGACCAGGCGCCGACACCGCCCCTCAACCTCGTCGGCGACTACGGCGGCGGCGCCATGCTGCTGCTCGTCGGCGTACTCGCCGCGCTGTGGCATGCCGAGCGCACGGGCGAGGGCCAGGCTGTGGATGCCGCGATGGTCGATGGTGCGGCACTGCTCATGTCCCTCTTCCACTCGATGTCGGCGATCGGCATGTGGCGCGAGGAGGCGGGGGTCAACCTGCTCGACTCCGGCACGCCGTTCTACGACGCCTACCGCACCTCCGATGGCAAGTGGATTGCTATCGGATGCCTCGAGCCGCAGTTCTACGCCGAGTGGCTACGCATTGCCGGGCTCGATGGCGAGGACCTGCCGGCGCAGTTCGACATCGCGGGATGGCCGGTCCTGCGCGAGCGCTTCGCGCAAGCAGTGGCGATGCGCACCCGGGACGAGTGGGCGGCGCTGGCGGACGGCACCGATGCGTGTGTCGCACCTGTCCTCACGATGACCGAAGCTCCTGAGCATCCGCACCTGGCAGCCCGCGGGACCTTCACCGAGGTCGACGGCATCGTGCAGGCCGCGCCCGCTCCGCGCTTCTCGCGCACTCCCGCCGATGCGCCCGGCTCGGTGTTGGCCTCCGATCGTCACGCACTGCTGGCCTGGGGAGTCGACGACGCGCGCATCAGCGCGCTTGCCGCCGCCGGCGTACTCCCTGACTGAGTCTTGCGGACCCGCTTCGCGTGAACTTCGAGCGGAGAAGGTCATTTTTCGACGTTCTGCGCTCGAAATTCTCTCGACGTGGGCGGCTCGACTCGCGAGGTCACGCGCAGCGCTTCTATTGGGTCATCGCGTCGAGACGGGGGAGAAGTAGGGCTACCTGGGCATCGATGTCCCGCGCGCAACGGATGAAGTCCTCCACGTCACCACCGGCGGGGTCGTCGACCTCGACCCAGGTGCGTGGATCCTCGGTGGAGAGATCGACACCGGGCCAGTCGTGCAGCAGGAAGCGCGGCAGGGTCGCGGTGCGGTCCGCGGTCTCGGGTGCGAGCCGGCGCACGTGCCTCACGTGCTCGGCCTCGAAGGCCACCACGAGATCGACGTCGTCGAGGTGATCCCGGGTGAGCGTGGTGCTGCGGTGTCCGGGGGCGCTCACGCCGACGGACTCCAGTGCGGCCAGGGTGCGGCGGCTGGAGGGCAGGCCCGGGATGGCCCACGTGCCGGCCGAATCCACGTGCCAGTCGGGGCGATCGCGTCGCACCAGGGCGGCGGCGATCACCGAGCGCGTGGCGTTGCCCGTGCAGACGAAGAGGACGCGGGGCGAGGACACACCCTCGTCCTATCACGAGACCGCGCATCGCTAGCCTCGCCGTCGAGGAAGAGGAGGACCCATGTCGGGCATCTGCGAGGGCCGTGTCGTCATCATCACGGGGGCCGGTCGGGGGATCGGGCGCGAGCACGCCCTTGCGTTCGCCCGCGAGGGTGCGCGGGTCGTGGTCAACGACCTCGGCGGATCGGTCGACGGCGCGGGAGCCGACGCGAGCCCGGCCCAGCAGGTCGTCGACGAGATCCGCGCCATGGGCGGGGAAGCTGTGGCCAACACCGAGAGCGTCACCGACTACGCCGGAGCGGGTCGCATCGTCCAGGCTGCCATCGAGACCTTCGGCGGGCTCGATGTCGTGGTCAACAACGCGGGCATCCTGCGCGACCGGATGTTCGTCAACATGACCGAGGAGGAGTTCGACACGGTCATTGCGGTGCACCTGCGCGGCACCTTCGCTGTCACGCGACATGCGGTCGACTACTGGCGAGCCCGGGCCAAGGCGGGGGAGACCAATGACGCGCGCATCATCACGACGTCATCACCCTCCGGGATCTTCGGCAATGTCGGCCAGGCCAACTACGCCGCTGCCAAGGCGGGCATCGCCGCGATGACGATCGTCTTCGCGGACGAGCTGGGGCGACTCGGCGTCACGGCCAACGCCATCGCCCCCGTCGCGCTCACGCGGATGACCGAGGGGCTGCCCCTCTTCGCCGAGATGAGCGGGGTCGAGGCCAACGAGCTGGGCTACCACCCCATGGACCCCGCCAATATCTCGCCGCTCGTCGTCTGGCTCGGCTCACCCCAGTCGGCGGGTGTCACGGGCAGGGTCTTCACCGTCACGGGCAACGAGATCGGAGTGGCCGAGCCGTGGGTCAAGGGCCCCGTCGCCACCAAGGACGGCGCACGCTGGTCGCCCGCTGAACTCAGCGACATCGTGCCCGGCCTGGTGGGGCAGGCGCGCGGCAACTCCGACATGTTCGGCAACACGCGCGCCTGAGGGCATCAGTCCAGCTGGATCCGCTCGGCCCGGGAGAGCACCCGCTCGACGTATTGCTCGGTCTCGGGGAAGGGCGGCACGCCCTCGTAGCGCACGACCTGATTGAAGCCGGCGTTGTACGCCGCGAGGATGTTGCGCAGGCGGTCGCCGGGTACGTCGGCGACGAGCTCGGCGTTGACGCAGTTGAGTTCGGCAGCCGAGTGGATCGCGTCCACCGGGTCGTAGATGTCGGTGTCACCGTCACCGTCGCCGTCCACGGCGTACTGCTCCCAGACCTCGGGCATGAACTGCGCGATCCCGGTGGCTCCCGCGGGACTCACCGCGCGGGGATCCCAACTGCTCTCGGAGGCGAGTTGAGCAGCGAGGACGCGGGCGGGGACGACCGGGCAGCGCTCGGCCGCCTCGACGATGACGGGGCGGAGCTCCTCGGGCACCACGACGACGCGGTCGCGCAGGAGGTCGGTGCCGCCCAGCGCGACGAAGGCCCCCGCAGCGGCGACCCCGAGGAGCACCAGTGCGGCAGCGGCGATCGCCGGGCCCTTGAGCACCCGACCACGGTAACCCGGATGAGGTGGCGACGATGGAGTCAGACCGCTGCGGTGACGGCGTGGAGCGCGGCGGACAGGCTGTCGATGAGCAGATCCGGATCGGTCACGGCGGCG
>JBIKKK010000144.1:0-5732 GCA_044360385.1 Candidatus Nanopelagicales bacterium | reverse complement strand
TAAGCCATGAATCGCCGGCCCTCAGGCTGCTTCTTGCCCTCGACCTTGGACTTGCGCGCCCAAGGCATGCGCAGGGCCAGGGCCTTGGTGCCGAGCAGCGAGAGCAGCGCGGGCAGCAGCCACAGCGCGGCCAGCATGACCGCGAGCACCGTGACAGCCGCGGCGACCGCAAGGCCGTTGAAGAAGTTGATCCGGAGCACGAAGAGGCCGAGCAGAGCAATGATCACAGTCAGACCCGCGAACTGCACAGCACGACCGGCAGTGCCGACCGCTTCGTAGGCAGCCTTCTTCTTGTCGTGGCCGGCGAGCAGGGCCTGTCGGTAGCGGTTGAGCACGAAGAGTGCGTAGTCGATGCCCACGCCGAGGCCGATCATGGCGGCCAGCGTGGGCGCAAAGGTCGCCACGTCGAGGAATCGCGCGACGACAAGGATGAGCATCTGGCCCACGCCGAGCCCGAGAAGCGCGACGAAGATCGGCATGCCCGCGGCGACGATGGATCCAAAGGCGATGAGCAGGATGATGATGGCGACGAGGATGCCGATCGCCTCGCTTGAAGGCGGCGAGCTATTGGCGAACTCCAACACCTGACCGCTGGCGCCCACCTGCAACTCTGGCGTGTTGGCTGCCTTGACGGCTGCCACGAGCGCGTTCGCATCGGCCCCTGAGATCTCGGCGCCGTTGCCCCCGAGGCTCACGCGCGCAAACGCAACCGTGCCGTCAGCACTGATGGGCGATGTGGCCTTCGCGGTCGCCTCGAAGGCAGGCGCGAGCTCCTCAGCGAGGAAGTCGGGCAGCTGATCGTTGCCGCCGCCCGTGTCTGGGCAGTCGCGGCCGAACGGGTCGCCGTACGGGTTGCTGACGCAGGTCACGGACTCGAGTGCGGCGATCTCCTCCAGCACGGGAGTGATCTCCGCGGCCACGGCAGGATCGGTAACGCTTCCGCTCGTGGGCGACCACACGATGCGCACGGCAGCCTCGCCGGCCCCGCTGGGTGGCAGGGTCGACAGCATCTCGGTGGCGGTCGTCGATTCGGTATCGGGCAGCGAGAAGGAGTCGTTGAACTCACCACCCAACTGGGTGCCGATGCCAATGACCCCGGCCATGGCGATGAACCACGCGACGAGGGCCAGGATTGGCTTGCGGACAGCCCACCGAGACAGGGCACCCATGATCGACTCCTTGGCGTAGACGGCCCGTTCACGCTACGGTATGTGTGTGGCACACGCAAATGAGGCATCTCGGGCGCTATCCGTGGCGCGTGTGGACCACGCGATGCAGGGGATGCGCCGCTTGGTGACGAGGCCCCCGAGTGCCTCGGTGCCCATGCCCGGCCTCGGCCGACCCGTCGACCTCTCCAAAGTATTGGCCTGCGAAGCCCTCGCCGAGCTCTCCCGCGGCGGTCCGGTGACGATCACTGACCTGTCAACGGCCATGCACCTGGAGCGATCCACCGTGAGCCGGCTCGTGGGCGAGGCCGAGTCGGAGGGGCTAGTGGAGCGGAGCACCCATCCGGACGACGGTCGGATGGTGACTGTGACGGTCACTCCCCTGGGCCAGCAGGTCGTGGATTTCGTGCAGGGGCTGCGCGTGGGCTATCTCGGTCACGCCACCGGAGTCTTCGACGACGCGGAACTCGGCACGCTCGCGGATCTGCTCGGCCGTCTCGCAGAGTCGATGCTCACGTCCTTCGAGCCCTGGCTGCATGCCGTGACCCATGCGCCTCAGTTCCGGGGCGCGGATGGAGATCAGACGACAGGCACGTCGCCGGGATCCGACGACACGACGTCGCGCACCACCGCACTCGCCAGCCCCGCGTCATAGCCTCGGCGCGTGAGCGCACCCATGAGCCTGCGCACCTGGGTGGGATACGGCATGCCCATCACGTGCGGATAGCGCGAACGCGCCAACTCATAGGCTCGTGCACGCTCCTGCTCAGGATCAATGGGGTCCAGTGCCTCGGCGATGACGTCATCGGCCACGCCCTTGCGGCGAAGCTCCTGGGCCACGGCTCGCTTGCCCAACCCGCGGGTGCCGTGCCGTGAACTCACCCAGCCCTGGGCATAGGCACGGTCGTCGATGAGGCCCACTTCGGTGAAGCGGTCGAGCACCGTGCAGGCGACGTCATCGGGGATACCGCGCTGCGCGAGGTAGCGCTCGAGCTCCACGCGCGTGCGCGGTGCGGCATCGAGCCGGCGAAGCACCAGGATCCGGGCGATGTTCTCCGGATCGGACGGTGCCTCGCCGGGCTCGACAGGAGGCGGCGGGCGAAAAGTCGTGGTCATGCCCGGTCGATAGGCACGACACCAATGGGCGAATCGACATCAAGTGGTGCGTCGATATCGACCGGTGTGAAG
Organism: Candidatus Nanopelagicales bacterium; assembly: GCA_044360385.1. Classification (GTDB taxonomy): domain Bacteria; phylum Actinomycetota; class Actinomycetes; order S36-B12; family S36-B12; genus Mxb001. The sequence goes on along the minus strand of JBIKKK010000144.1, from coordinate 3,378 downwards.
TCGGCGTCGGCGGGCTCATCCACCTGTGCACCGACACCGTAGGTCTCCTTGAGACGCTTCTCGATCTCGTTGGCCAGATCAGGGTTATCGCGCAGGAAGGCACGCGAATTTTCCTTACCCTGGCCGAGCTGATCGCCCTCGTAGGTGTACCAAGCCCCGGACTTCTTGACGATGCCCGCATCTACGCCCATGTCGATCAAGCTGCCCTCGCGGGAGATGCCCTCGCCGTAGAGGATGTCGAACTCGGCCTGCTTAAAGGGAGGCGCCATCTTGTTCTTGACGACCTTGACGCGCGTGCGGTTGCCCACGGCCTCCGTGCCGCCTTTGAGCGTCTCGATGCGACGAATGTCCAATCGCACGGAGGAGTAGAACTTCAGCGCCTTGCCACCCGTGGTGGTCTCAGGCGAGCCGAACATCACGCCGATCTTCTCGCGCAGCTGGTTGATGAAGATCGCGGTCGTGCCGGTCTGGCTGAGTGCACCGGCCATCTTGCGCAGGGCCTGGCTCATCAGGCGCGCCTGCAGGCCGACGTGGCTGTCGCCCATCTCGCCCTCAATCTCGGCGCGCGGCACGAGGGCAGCGACGGAGTCGATGACGATGAGGTCGACCGCGCCGGAGCGCACGAGGGTGTCGGCGATCTCCAGGGCCTGCTCGCCCGTGTCCGGCTGGGAGACGTAGAGGCTGTCGAGGTCGACGCCAAGGCCGGCGGCGTACGTCGGGTCAAGTGCATGCTCAGCATCGATGATCGCCGCGATGCCACCGGCCTTTTGGACGTTGGCGATCGCATGCAGGGCAAGCGTCGTCTTGCCGGAGCTCTCCGGGCCGTAGATCTCGACAATGCGCCCACGCGGCAGACCGCCAATGCCGAGGGCGATGTCAAGTGCGATCGATCCGGTCGGGATGACCTCGACGGGGGCGCGGCCTTGCTCGCCTAGTCGCATGACCGAGCCCTTGCCGAACTGGCGCTCGATCTGGGCGAGGGCGGCGTCGAGGGCCTTCTCGCGGTCGCTGCTGGCGACAGCAGTGGGGTTGGGGATGTGCGCCTTGGCGGCCATGGCCTCTCCTTCGTTCACCGCCGGGGACCCGGCGTCTCGTGGTCTGTTGTGGAGTGACCGTAGGACGGGGGTCCCACAGTGGCTCCTGACGCCGGTGGGGCTGTGGAGAGTGGCGCCGGGACACACGTTAGAACGAACAGGTGTTCGAATTCCAGCGACACGCCGACGTGAATTCCTGGCCTTCGCCTAGTGGGACGAGGGGCTCCCCAGACGCCCCCAGGCCCCCACGAGGACGGCCAGCGCTAGCACCGGCACGGCCGCGACAGCGCAGAGGACCGCGTACGACGAGAAGGCCACGACCAGTCCGGCCACTGCTCCCCCGATCGCACCAGCGCCGTTCATTACGAGGTCGGACAGGCCCTGCACCGACGGTCGCTCGACCGGGCCGACGTCGTCGACGAGGAGAGTCGACCCCGCGATCAGCGTGCACGACCAGCCCAGACCGAGCAGGAAAAGACCGACGCCGAGCAGGACGACCTGGTCTCCGGCAGCGAAACCTGAGATCAGGCAGGAGACGAGCAGGATGACGATGCCCGTGACAATCACGGGGATGCGGCCGAAGCGATCGACACCCCAACCCACGACCGGTGAGAAGGCGTACATGCCTGCGACGTGAACGCTGATGACAAGACCGATGAGCGTGAGCGTCACATCGACGTGCGCCATGTGGATGGGCGTCATCACCATGACCATGACCATCGCCACGTGACCAATGGCGATCGCGCTCATGCCAAGCAGCGCACCGCGGTTGCCGCGCAGGTGCGCGATGCCGTCACGCAGGCGCGGCTTGGCCACCTCGCGCTTGGCCTCGGCATCAGCCTGGGCGCGCATCCGGGCCGCGAGGACGTAGGGATCGGGGCGTAAGAACAGCAGTAGGATGACCACGGAGATCGCGAGAGCGACAGCCGTGATGACGTAGGGGCCGGCGAGTTCCGGCAGGCCGAGCGAGAGCCCCAGCCAGCCAGCGGGCTGGAGGAGGTTGGGCCCGAGCACCGCGCCGATCGTGGCCGCCCAAACGACGTAGGAAAGCTGCTGGCCGCGCTTGTCCTCCTGGGCCAGGTCGACCGCGGCGTAGCGGGCCTGGTAGCCCGATGCCGACGCCACTCCCACGAGCAGGCAGCCGATCAGGACGAGGACGATGTTGAGCCACACCGCTCCGGCGATAACCACCAGCGCGCCGATCGCACCCAGGCCGTAGCCGAGAGTCAGGGACGCGCGGCGCCCCTTCGACAGTGCGACGCGCGCGAGCGGGAGGGCGAGCAGAGCGGCACCCAGCACCCCAAAGGTTTGCGCGAGGCCCGCGATCGCCTCACTGCCGGAGACCGATGCCGCGATCAGTGAGCCAGCCGCGACGGACCCGGCGATCGCGATGCCACCGAAGACCTGACTGATCGACAGCACACCGACGGTGCGGCGCTGGATTGCCCGAATGTCAAGATCAGGCAAGCCCGACAGAGCCGGCTTGGCCGGTTCGCCGGGCGCGGTAGCGGTCATCGAGCGCGACGTTAGCCCATGCGCATCAGCGCAGGAGCGAGGGCACGTCCACGACCCCGCAGACGGCCTCCCAGATCTCCCTGGTCTCGATCCCTGCGGCGATGGCCTGCTCGACGGTGCGGCCGTCTAGGGCGGACAGGCTGAAGTCCCGCGCCCACGAACGGGCGTAGTCGGGCCCGAAGAGCGCGTCCATTCGCTCCCAGAAGTCCGTCAGTCGCACGGGGACATCCTGCTCCCTCTGCCTCCCCCGGCCGCAAGGGGCAGGATGGGCCAGTGCCGGACTTCTCCCCCGCGACCCAGGGCTGGTTCGAGGCGGCCTTCGCCGCACCCACCCCGGCGCAGTCGCTCGCCTGGGAGTCGATCAGCGCAGGCCACGACACCCTCGTCGTCGCGCCGACCGGCTCGGGCAAGACCCTCGCGGCCTTCCTGTCGGCCATCGACGACCTGGTCGCGGACCCCGTCGCTCGCGACGCGGTGTCCGGCCCGCGCGTGCTCTACGTCTCACCGCTCAAGGCGCTCGCCGTCGACATCGAGCGCAACCTGCGCGCGCCACTCGCAGGCATCCAACGTGAGTCGCAGCGCCTCGGCCTGCCGGTGCCCGACATCCGCGTCGGCGTACGCACTGGCGACACCCCCGCAGATGAACGACGCCGCATGACCGCCTCACCGCCCGACATCCTCATCACCACTCCCGAGTCACTCTTCCTCCTTATTACGTCGCAAGCGCGATCGATCCTCGGCGATGTGCGCACCGTGATCATCGACGAGGTGCACGCACTCGCCGGCACCAAGCGCGGCGCCCACCTCGCCCTCTCGCTCGAGCGCCTCG
>JBIKKK010000143.1:0-5797 GCA_044360385.1 Candidatus Nanopelagicales bacterium | reverse complement strand
GTCGCGAGCGATATTGCAGAGGCCGCTGACTGCTTCGGTTACGCCCAGCCCAGAATCAAGGTGGTGACCGGCACGGGCGTACCCAAGCCCTTTGTCAACGCCACCATCGAGACCCACCTCGACCTCATCACGGCGTCCTCGGTGGTGCCTCGGGCCGAGTCGGTGACGCTGCTCCAGGTGCCCGACTCCGAAGTGTCGTTCACCGACGCCTTCGCCCGGATGCTCGAGGGCAGTGCCGTGCCCGATGCTGTCTCCATCTCCTACGGCATTTGCGAGGCCTTTGTCGCGGAGTACCCCGAGATGGTGCAGCTCAATGAGGACCTGCTGCGCATGGCCGCGATCGTCGGCACGTCCGTCATCGTCGCCACCGGCGACAACGGCACGTCGATGTGCGGAGCCGAGGTCGCTGCGGAAACGGGTGAGCCCACGCTCTGGTATCCCTCGACATCACCGTGGGTCACCGCCGTCGGCGGCACGCGCCTCGCCCTGAAGTCCGACAACACCAGGCGCACGGAACGTGTCTGGAATGACATTCCCTACGTCGGCTCGCTGTTCCCCGCGCCCGCCGGATCGGGTGGCCCCAGCGGCATCTTCGCTCGACCCTGGTGGCAGGCGGGCGCGACACCGATCGGCCCCCGCGCCACGCCTGACGTCGCAGTGCTCGGTGCGATCAAGCCCGGGTGGCCCATTGCCTATGGCGGAGACATCTACTCCATAGGCGGCACGAGCGGAGGAGCGCCCTTCTTCGCCGCCAACCTCGCGGCGATGTCGGCCCGTCAGCGTGATCGCGGCTTCCCCAGCATCGGCTTCACCAACGCCTGGCTCTACCGGGCAGCCGGATCGAGCAAGCCTGCCTTCCACGACATCGAGACGGGCAACAACGGCGTGCAACTCGTGGGCTGCTGTGCGGCGTACCCCGGCTATGACATGGCAAGTGGGCTCGGGGCTCCGATTATGGACGGTCTCTACGCGACTCTCCCACGTCCGGCCGGCTGAGCGAAGCGCTCAGGCTGACCTCGACTCGGCGCGCAGGGTCTCGACGCGAGTATCGAGATCGTCGAGTTCGCCATCGATACGCGCCCACAGCGCCGGATCGGACTGCCCGTGCTCCTCAAGGAGCTCCTCCGCGAGGATGGACGAGGTCGCCCCGATGATGTCCGTGATCACGGCGGCAGCCTGGAGTGGATCGACGCGATCGCCGGCGCGCTCCCAGAGCCCGGGAGTCTCCATCGTCGCGGCAGACACAGCGGCCAGTGCCGCCGTGCGCTCCTTGAGCACTCGCGCGCGTGCGGATGTGGAGTCCTCACCCGCGCGGACCGTGGCGGCGTAGTCGCGCAGCGCGTCGGTGGTCGCGTGCATCGCGCCGATCGCAGTCGCACCGGTGCGGCGCGGTCGGATAGACGCCACGAGGAGCACCCACAGGCCTGCCAGCATTGTGGCGATGAGCCTGGCGATGATGTCGTATTCCTCGCCCTCGTCTGAGACATGCTCGACGAGGAGCACGTACGCGGTGATGCCGATGACAGCCAGGGGGTAGTTGGCATTGAGGTAGGCCAGTGCGATGGCCCCGGCGAGGCCGACCGTGATGGACAAGATCACGAGTTCGCCGGGTAGCTCTCGCGCGATGAGAAGGATCACCGTGACAAGGACGAGACCTGCCATCGTGCCCAGGATCCGCATCGTCACGCGGGAGACGGTGTTGGACAGGTCGGGCTTTGCGATCCACGCCACTGTGAGCGGCAGCCAGTAGGCGTGGGAAGCGTTGATGCTCACGGCGACGACCGTGGCTCCGCCGAAGGCGATCATGAGGCGGATTGCGTGCTCGGCCACGGGATCAGACCAGTGCAGGTGTGCGTGCAGGCGCGGGAGCACCGGGGTTCGCGTCGTGTGGGGGTGGACGATGTCCGCGCGCGCCCCGAGGGGCCAAGGCACATCGAGCACACTCACCGTCGAGGCAATCGCGTCGGATACATCCAGCGCCAGCGTCGCCAACCGCGGATCGCTCGCGCGTCGTGCGGTGGCCTCGAGCTCGGTCAGCCGGTCGCGTGTGTGTGCGCGTCGTCGATTGCCCGGCATACCCAGCGGGGCTGCGAGCTCGTCAGCGATGGCCTGCGCGGTCTCGCTCAATCGGAGCGTGAGCTCGTCGACGTAGGCGGGATCGATGTCTCGCTCGGAGATGAGCGCCAGCAGGGCGAGTCGAGCGTGCTCGGCACTCGAGAGCAGTTGATTGGCCCACGTGGCCGAGGCGCCCGCGCAGCCCTCATGGTCGACCACTGTGCGGGCCGACATGACCGCCGCCGCGACCGTGGGGGCCGCGAGCTCGAGACCGCGCCGCTCAGCGGCGTCCTGGAGCTCGCGGTAGGCGTGCGCGATGCTGGAGCGCACCGCACCGAGGCGACGCGGTGGCGTGAAGAGCAGGTTGACCGCGATGGTGGTGAGCCCGCCGACGACGAAGTAGACGGTGTCGAGCGCGGCCATGTCGACCACCACCGCGGCGCCGGCGTAGAACGCGAAGAGCACGAGGGTGAGTACGCCGATGAGCCCGCCGCGCGGACCCAGGGCGCCGGCGTATCCGCATGCGAGGGCGATGACGAGCGCGACGGCGACATGCGCAACGAGGGACTCGCTCACTAGGCCGCCGAGCAGGACACCCACCGAGATCCACAACGTCGCCCAGAGCATGACCCGCAGCCGCACCCTGCGGGAGTCCGCGCTGTCCGTGATGGAGACGAAGAGCAAACCTATGGAGACGGAGAGCGCGATGCCGATCCGGCCGCTCGCTAGGCCGATGAGAAGGGTCAGCGTGATGAGCAGACCCGTGCGCAAGCCGGCCACCCATTGCACGTTGGCCCGCTGCAGGCGAAGGCACGCGTGGAGGGCCTCCTCGGCGACGCGCCGCTGACTCATGCTTGGAGTATGCCCCCTGGTGCTAGCCTCCGCCCCAACTCCACTGTTTGGTGGTGACCTGTCTCGGGCACGCTCATACGAAGGGGTCTCCCATGGGCCGCTCCCGCCTTGCCACGATTGCGACGGCCGCTGCTGCCGCGGCACTGCTCACCCTCACCGCATGTGGCGGTGGCGGTGATTCCACCACCGACAACTCCGCGCTCGTCGACGAACTCATGACCGAGATCGGTGACGAGGGCATACCCGAGAGCGCGAAGGACTGCATCAAGCAGGGCCTCAGCGGCCTCAGCACCGAGGAGCTCGCGACGCTGCGCGACGGCCAGACCGATACCGATGTGCCCGTCGAGCTTCAGGACAAGGTGGTCTCGCTCCTGACCGGCTGCATCACCGAGTAGTAGCAAAGCCGCCGCCATCGGGTCTAGTCGATATCTGGCCTAGTCGATGTCGGGCCTAGTCGATGTCGGGCCTAGTCGATGCGGTGGGCCTTGAGCGTGTAGGTGAGGGGCAGTCGCTCGGGATGCTCGAGTAGTCGCCACTCCCCGTCGTCGCCCTCGGCCATCTTGCCGGGAAGTGCCTCCCATGGGCAGCTGTCGTGCTCGGCGAGCAGATCGAGTGCCATCCCGGTGTCGAGCAGCGCCATCACCGTCTCGGCCAGGCCGTGATTCCACGAGTGCGACACATCGGCCCGGAAGGTCGTGTCCACCTGCAGGTAGCTCCCGTCGTGCTCGTCGGTGACGGGTGCCGGCACCTCGAAGTAGGGATAGCCGGCCACGAGATCGTCATCGATGCCCTCGTCCATCGCCCAGAGCATCGGGTGGCCCTCGCGAATGAAGATGAATCCGCCGGGGCGGAGCAGGTCGTGCACCACCTGAGCCCAACGACGCACATCGGGCAGCCAGCACAGGGCACCGATGCCGGTGAAGACGAAGTCGAATCGCTCGCGCCCCAGGGACTCGACCGCGGCGTACACATCGGACTGGATGAAGTCGACTTCGGCACCGGTCTCCTCGGCGAGGGCGCGTGCCTGGGCGAGCGACTCACCGGAGAAGTCCAGTCCCGTCATGTGCGCGCCCCGTCGAGCCAGGGAGATCGTGTCCGTGCCGATGTGGCACTGCAGATGCGCTCCCTGGAGTCCACTGACCTCGCCGAGCAGGGGGATGTCGAAGCTCACGACATCGCTGAGGTACGCCGGATCCTCATGGAAGTGCTTGACCTTGTAGCCGTCGGCGCGCGCGTGGGCGGGTGCCCGCTCGTCCCACGCGGCGAGGTTGTCGCGGTAGTAGCGGGTGTCGATGATGCCGGCCCCACTGCACGGAGCCTTCTTTGCGCGCGACGCGGGGGACTTCGCTGACGATGCCATGGCGTCACCCTAGGGTGCGTCGGCGCTGGACAGCGCCGTCATGAGGCGGCAGGCTCAGCAGGTGACCACCTCCGCGCCCGAGCCCGCCATCGAGGCGGCCAAGGAGGGGGGATGGAAGTCCTGGCTGCCCAAGGTCATTCTCACGGTCCTCGGCATCGGCCTGGCGTACTTCATCTTCGACTACATGGCCAGCAACTTCGGAGGCTTCGAGAAGGGCGTGCAAGCCGCCTTCTCCATGCCGCCGATCTGGACCATCGCTGCCATTGTCGCCGCGATCATCGCGATCGGCGTCTATCCGCTGACGGCCCCGGCGGCGATCCCCAAGCTGGGCTACGTGCCGGCCTTCGTCGACCGGCAGGGCGGCTTCGCCATCTCCACGACGATCCCCTTCGGTGGCGGGCCCATCGCGGTGGCGACGCAGTACGCGATCCTGGCGCGCTACGGCGTGGAGCAGCGCCTCGCTGCGGCGGCGGTCGCAGCCGACGCCATCTGGACCTACCTCATGACTTTTGGCGCGCCCGGGGTGGCCCTCATCCTGCTGTGGGCCTTCGAGCGAAGGACGCTTTCGGGGAGTGAGTGCGGAGCGCTTCCCTGCGAGACGATCGACGTGATCATCATCATCGCGGGAGTCATCTGCCTCGTCTCCATGGCGGGCATCGCCTTCGTGCTCCGCAGTCGATCCAATGCGCAGAAGGTGGGGGAATTCGCTCAGGGTGCACTTGGACGCGTTTTTCGGCTCATCAAGCGCACGCCGCCGAATGTCGTCGAGAGCGTGGTCGGCTTCAACGACACGGCGGCCGAGATGGTCGGCAAGCGCTGGATCCCGATCACCCTCACGAACATCCTGGCCCAGCTCACGCCGATGTTCGTGGTGTTGGCCGCCTTGCGCGGAGTCGGTGCCGAGTCCGTGACGGTGCTCGAGGTGTTCGCCGCCTTCTCGGTGGCTCTGCTGCTCACGACCGTGCCGCTGGCTCCGGGTGGAGCAGGGACAGTCGACGCGGCGCTGATCGGAATGCTCGTGGCCTTCGGGGCGAGCTTCGAGGAGGCAGTCGCGGCAGACGTCATCTGGCGCGCCTTCTGCTTCCTTCCGCAGATGGTGCTGGGCTGGATTGCGGTCGGATACTTCGCAGTGCGCCAGCGCATGGCGCGACGTAAGACTGCTGCCCCGACGGGCTGAACTGCGTGGCGTGCAGCCCTAGTGCGCGTCTGCGGCGGCCGCCATCTCCTTGTCGAGTCCGCGACCGAAGATCATCAGGGACACGACGGTCCAGATGGCATAGGCGAGGAGCAGCGGGAGGTAGAGCACGTAGTTTTGCGAGAGGAAGCCGAAGACGAGCCATACGAGGGCGACCAGGACCCATCCGACGATGATTGCCTGCACCAGATGCGTTTTGGTGACCTCGTGAGTGCCCATGGTTCCCCTTCCCTTGATCTGGTCCGCCAGCCTAGTGGAGTGAGCGAGGGCGCGGCGGCGGTGGGGACGCCGGTCTCAGCCGAAAGGCTGAGGCGCTCAGCGCGCATCTTCGGTAC
>JBIKKK010000142.1:0-5799 GCA_044360385.1 Candidatus Nanopelagicales bacterium | reverse complement strand
CGAGGAAGGATTCGAGTGGGTCTGCGCCGGGGGGTGTCACGACGTTCGTGCTGTAGGAGAACCCGCCGTTCTCGGTGAACCAGTCGACGAGCGCCTCGGCGCGCGCGTAGGGCGTCTCGGCCCCGGCCGTCACCTCGTCGGCGAGTGTCTGGAGCTGGGGCGAGATGTCCTCGGGCAGTCGGAGATAGGGCAGGAGGGGGTCGGGTGCCCGGCGAGTCGCGTCGCGCAGTTCGGCACGCGTGGGATCCACGTCGTACGCCGCGACGGCGTACTCCGTGTCCCTGCTCGAGACGCCGACGCCGCCCACCGTGCGCGTCTGCGGATCCCAGGTCCAGCGCTCGTCCAGCGGATCCGCCAGAGACGTGATGGCCGAACCCGCATAGGGCACCGGCAGTTGCGCGTTGTCGAGATCGCTGATGCGGATGTCCCAGGTCGACTCGGCGATGTCGGCGACAGCGGGCAGGTCCGGCTCACCGAGGGGCTCGGATGCCGGGACGCGGATCGGGGCGTCGCTGGCGCGCCAGGTGACGCCATCGAAGGTGTCGAGGCTGACCAGCCTGAGATAGCCGGGTGCTGAGCTTGTCGTGCGATAGCGCAAGACCTCGCGTTCGGGGTTGTCGACGAGGTCGCGACGCAGCGACGCAAAGGGGTCCACGCTGATAGGCCCGTCTCCACCGATGCCGGGTCGATCGCCCGTGGGGCTCACCCACACCGGCTCGCTCAGCCCGGGGATCGCCGTGGGCAGGATCAGGGCCGCCACCACCGCGACGAGCGCGACCTGAGCGGCAGCAGCCCCTGTCGACGCGCGCGGGCGTGGCACCCGTGGATGCGCGCGGGGACCGGTCTGCGCGCCGGGGCGTCGGGTGAGGAGCGGTCCCCAGGATCGCGCGTCGTCGCGGGCGTCTGCGGCGAGCAGAAGGAGCCAGCCGATGACGGCGAGCGGTAGCAGCCACCACGGCACGCCGCCACGGATGACGGCGGCGGGCAAGGCGAAGACGAGGAGCAGCGGGATGCCCGCGAGCGCAGGAAGCCTGAGAGTGACGCCGATGGTGTCCACCGTGAGCGCGACTAGCCCGATGCCGCCCACCGAGAGGAGCAGCAGGGTGTCGGTGGTGGGCACCGGCGCCAGGGCTGCCTCGGCCTCGGTGAGGGCGAGGCGTGTCAACTGCTGCAGCTCGCCGAGTGCGACCGGGCCGGGGAAGATGCCCAGGGCCGCGGCGGGCTGGGCAAACATCACGGTGAGGAGCGTGAGCAGGACGATCAGCTGCAGGACGGGTTGGAGTGGCGCGGGCAAGGACACGGCTCGGGATGCTGCCCCCACTAGGGCCATCGTGATGATCGCGAGCGCGGTCGGCACGAACCAGCGTGCGGAGTCGAAGAGCGGCACGACGCTGAGCGACGCGGTCATGGTGGCGATGGCGGCCGCGATCGTCGCCGCCGGCCTGATCCGCAGGAGTGCTCCGGTCATCGCGGCACCGTGAGGGTCGCATCGTCGATGGCGGACTGCCAGGCAGCGGGGATGCCTGCCTCGCGTCCCAGGCTCGCCGCGTGCCAGCCCTGGGCGCGCATGCGCGCGAGTGCGTCGCGTGCGTCCACTCCGGGCAATCCCCAGGCCGTGATGTCGACGACGAAGCCAAGGGAGCGGTGGTGCACCGGCGGGACGCGCCGCAGCGCGACCTCGGTGCCCGGGAGGATGAGGACCGAGAGGTCGGATCCCGTGCGCAGCAGATCGCTGCCTTCCCGGGGCGTGGCCCGCACGTTGGCGAGGGCTTCGAGGACGCGTGCCTGTCCGGTCGCACCCTCGGCCTGGGGCACGAGGCATCGCCCGTCGAGGGTGTCCACGCGCACGGACCACCCGCCCGACATGAGGTGGGCACTCACGCTGGCCGCCATGCTCAGGGCGATCTCCAGGGGCGACTGCGGGCCGCCCACGCCGTCAGCAGTCACGTCGACCGTGATGGTGGCGTGGCGGGTCCAGGGCTGCTCCTCGCGGCGGACAAGGAGCTCATCGCCATGCGCGGACGCACGCCAGTGGATCCTGCGCAGGTCATCGCCGGGCCGGTATTCGCGCGGGATGATGTCGTCATCGCCACCCGCGCTCAGGGCGGAGGACGCGCGATCCCCGCGCCCCCGGCGGTCCGCGTCGACAGCGCCGTCGAGCGCATGCACCCGTGGCACGACGAGCACGCTCTGCGTCGCGCGGAAGGACCGCGTGAGTCGGACTAGGCCGAAGGGATCGACCGCGGTCACGGAGAGGGGTCCGACATCGAAGCGGCCCCGCTGAGAGGCATCGACAGGGAAGGACGTGGTGCGTGCACCACCGGCCTCGACGTGCTCGAGCACGCGATCGATCGACGGACCGAGCCGGGGATCGACCGCCTCGTGCAGCAGCAGGGTCGACGTCCGGCGTCGCCCGAGGTTGGTCACGGTGAGCGTCGCCTGTGCCGTGCTTCCCACGGGGACGTGTGCAGGCGTGACGCTCCGCTCGGCCCCGAGTCGGAAGTGCGTGCGCGAAGCCAGCCACGCCGAGATCAGCGGCAGGGCCAGCAGGAGTACGGCGATGCGCAGCACATCGCGCTGACCGGACAGTGCTGCTCCCACGCCGAGCCCCAGGCCCACCGCGAGGAGCGCCTTGCCTCGGAAGGTGAGGGCGCGCAGGGCCTGTCTCATGCGCTCGCAGGCAGGGGCACGCGCGTGATGATCTCGGCCACGATGTCCTGCGCGCTTGTGCGCGAGAGGTGGGCATCCGTCGTGAGCACGAGCCGGTGCGCGAGGACCGGGGCGGCCAGCCGCTGCACGTCGTCGGGGAGCACGTGGCCGCGACCCGCCAGGGCTGCCGAGGCGCGGGACGCGCGCAGCAGGTGCAGGGCCGCACGGGGCGATGCGCCCAGGCGCACGTGCGGGTGCTGGCGGGTAGCGGACACGAGATCGACCACGTAGGCGTCGATGGCGGGAGCGACGTAGACCTGGCGGACAGCATCGATCATGTCGCGCACCTCTGCCGCATCGGTCACCGCCGCGACGGATTCGAGCGGCTCGTCGGCACTGTGTGCCTGGAGCATGGCGATCTCCGAGGAGCGATCGGGATAGCCCATGTGGACGCGCGCCATGAAGCGATCACGCTGCGCCTCCGGCAGGGGATAGGTGCCCTCCATCTCCGCGGGGTTCTGCGTCGCGATGACCATGAAGGGACGGCCGAGGAGGTAGGTGGTGCCGTCGACCGTGACCTGGCCCTCTTCCATGCACTCCAGCAGCGCGGACTGGGTCTTGGGCGAGGCACGGTTGATCTCGTCACCGAGCACGATGTTGGCGAAGACCGCTCCGGGCTTGAACTCGAAGTCACGGGTGTCGCGGTTGAAGACGCTCACCCCGACGACGTCGCCGGGCAGCAGGTCGGGAGTGAACTGGATGCGCCGCACGGAGCATCCCAGGGCGCGTGCCAGGGACTTGGCGAGCATGGTCTTGCCGACCCCCGGGACGTCCTCGATGAGCAGGTGTCCGCCTGCCAGGAGGACCGTGACGGCGAGCCGCACCGTCTCGGGCTTGCCCGAAATGACGGACTGCACAGCGGTGCCGACGCGCGCGGCGGCCTCGACGGATGTGGTGGAGGCCTCGGAGGTCATGGTCGATTGTCACCCGGTCCGGGCCCCAAGGCCACCCCGGACCGGGCCCCGCACGGGCAGGGGCCGCTCCTGACGGCAGGATGACCCCATGGCAACGGTGCATCCCGCCCAATTGGGCCGGTTCTTCGAGGATTACGCGGTCGGCGACACCTACCAGCATCCCTTCGGTCGCACGATCTCTGAGGCGGACTCCACGTGGTTCACGCTCCTCACGTGCAATACGAATCAGAACCACTTCAACGCCCACCTCGCGCAGAGCAACCCGATCACGCAGGGGCGCATCATCGTCAACTCGGGCTTCACGGTGGCGCTGGTGCTCGGCCTCTCGGTCATCGACATGAGTCAGAACGCCGTCGCCAACCTGGGCTGGACCGACATCAAGCTCACCTATCCGGTGTACGTCGGAGACACGATCTACGCCGAGAGCATCTGCATCGACAAGCGCGAGAGCTCATCGCGGCCGGAGATGGGCATCATTACGATGAAGACCCGGGGCCTCAACCAGGACGGTGACGAGGTCGTGTCCTGGATTCGCACGGTGATGATCCCCAAGCGCACGTCGGGCATCGGCCAGGGCTACTTCCCGCAGGCGAAGTCGGGCCCGCTCACCGCGCCGGAGGCTTGATGGCGATCGCGCGATTCCAGCTGGTCGCGATCGACTGCCCGGACGCTCCTGCGCTCGCGCGTTTCTACGCCGCGATCACGGGCTGGTCGGAGACCACCCCGCACGACGACTATCCGGAGTGGGTGCAGCTCGCAGGCGACGGCGGGGCGACGATCGCCTTCCAGCAGGTCGAGGACTTCCGTGCGCCGCAGTGGCCCGGGCAGGAGCACCCCCAGCAGATGCACTTGGACTTCACCGTGCCGGACCTCGACGCGGGGGAGCGGGCCGTGATGGCCCTGGGCGCGGTCAAGCACGAGGTCCAGCCGTCGCCCGAGGCCTTCCGCGTCTTCCTCGACCCCGCCGGGCACCCCTTCTGCCTCGTCCACGACAGGTACGACTCATGACCTCCGCGGCCGACGTGCGCGCCGCGATGGCGGCGTACCTCGACGAAGATGTCGCCGCTGCGGGGATCTTCAGCGCGGGCAGTGCCATCGCCGCGAGCATCGCGGGTGCCGCGGGCGGGGCGACCCTGGGTGAGATCGCGGGCGAGGCCGTTAAGGAAGAGATCGGGGAGAGCGCGGTCGAAGCGGTCGCGGGCGAGGTGGCCGGGACCGTGGCGAGCGGCATGGTGATGGGTGCATCTGCCCTCGCGGGCATGCATGCCGCACGCGAGGTGGCCGCTTCCGCAGAGGGGCTTACGCCGGTCCTCATCGTGGGCGTGACCGCGACCCGCTATGTCATCGGCGACTGGCAGGGGAATGCTGCGTCGGGCAGTGGGCCGACGCGCATTCTCGCGGAATTCGACCGCGACCGCACGAGCCTCACCTTCGACAAGCTCGGTGCCAATCGCTTCGTGACCTTCGATGACGGCGAGAAGTCAGTGCGCGTCAGTGGCGCGCTCGGGCTGCTCAGCAGCGGCAAGGAGGGCAAGCGCCAGGTCCTCGAGGCGCTCGGTCATCCCGACGCCTAGGGCGTCGCCGCTGGCACCGGCGCGACGGCAGGCGGCACGTCGCAGGTGCGACCCACGGGGCGATCGGCGAACCGATCGGCGATCCACGTGATGGCCTGCGGACCAGCGGTGATGGCCGCCGCCATGTGGTCGACCCCGCCCATCCACAGCATCGACAGGCTCGAGCCTGCGGCGCACCACTCCTCCTGCAAGAGGGCGTTGGGCCACGGGAGCACCACCTCGTCGGCGGTGCCCTGTGCGACGAAGACGGGCATGGCGGAAGGCATGGGCGGCGGGGTCTGCGACGAGATGAGCTGGGCCCAGCCGGGGGTGTCGCTGGGATTGACCGAGAAGAAGTCCTGACCGAGGTCGCTGCGCAGGTACCCCTCGAGAGCGGCGGGCTCGATGCATTCCTCGGCGAGACGGTCAGCGTTGTCGAGGCCGGCCTGCGTGAGCACGCCGTCGATGGGCAGCGACGGGTCGACGTACTGCCACCCCACCAGGGCCTCGGGTCCGATAGCCCAGCCGGCCGCGGTGTCCCACTGCACGCTGACGATCTCGGGCAGCATCGCGGCGGGTGCGGCAGCGGCGACGCCGACGAGCGTGAGGCTCGGGTCGACGCG
>JBIKKK010000141.1:0-5824 GCA_044360385.1 Candidatus Nanopelagicales bacterium | reverse complement strand
CGTCCCGCCTGCCTGAGCGTGCTTGGGCATGCGCGTCGCTCCCCTTGCCCCTAACCTATGGCCATGAATCTCCTCACCAAGACTTGCGTCACGATCGCCCTCACCGCCCTGGCTCTGTCGAGCGGGGTGGCAACAGCCGCGGAGCACCAGCACGGCAACGGCGACGGAAAGTCGGGCTACTCCCTCTCCCTGCGCATCGACCGCGTCAAGGCGTCGACAGGCCAGGTGAAGTTCACCGTCACGCCCAAGGGCTTCACCTATGTGAAGGTCCCCGACGACGGGGCGCCCAACGTCGTCGGCGAGGGCCACGCCCACATCTACGCCAAGGACACCGCCACCGGCAAAGTGCGCTACATAGGCTGGACCGGCAATGGGCTGACCGACTGGAGCGACCCGGATCGTCTCGTGGCCGGCAAGACTTACCGCATCTACGCCATCTTCTCCGAAAACGACCACACCGAGCGGTCCAGCATCAGGTCACGCGCGGTGGTCGTCACCATGCGATAGCACCACCACCGCGCGTGCGGAACCCGACCCACGACTGACGGGCAGCCACGTCCTGAGGGGATCCGCGCGTAGGATCGCTCCATGGATCGCACGGCTGACGACCTCATCGACGCACGCGGGCCTCGCTTCGCGTCGGTGATCACGGCTGTCGTGCTCGGTGTCGCTCTTATCGGCATCTACACGCCGATCTTCCCCGTGCTCGTCGGGCTCCAAGCGCTGGTCTTCCTCGTCGGCGCCGCGCTTGGGGTGCGCCGCCAGCCGTACGTCGCCTTCTTCATTTCTGTGCTGGCTCCACGTCTGGCACCGGCACCGCGGTGGCAGGACCCCACGGCGCCGCGCATCGCCCAGGCTGTCGCCCTGGTGCTGCTCGTCGTGGCACTTGTCGCCTGGTTCTTCGGGGGGCTCACCGTGGCGGCGGTCTGCGTCGCAGCTGCCTTCGTCGTCGCGCTCACACTGGCCCTGACGGGCTTCTGCATCGGCTGCCAGGGATACGCCGTCTACCAGGACCTCAAGCGCCCCTCCTCCTGACGCCGAGTGTGCACTTGCGTGCAGGGAATCGGTCGGATTCGCGCACGCAACTGCACACTCGGCGAAGCGTGGGCAGCGAGTGTGCACTCGGCTGGGGACTACGGCGGTGTCGGGCGGGCCTTGAGCCCGGAGAGCTGGCGGCCCGAGATCTCGTCCAAGGATTTGCCCGCGGGCTCGATCTTGAAGATCTGGGTGATCACGAGCGCCAGGATGCAGATGCCGGCCATGCCGAAGACCAGCGCGGGGATGCCGATCGCGTCCTGCAGGATCGGGAAGAAGAAGACGCCCAGCGCAGCTCCGAGTTTGGCGGCCCCTGCGGCGAAGCCATGACCGGCCGCCCTGATATCGGAGGGGAAGATCTCGGCTGGCAGGGCGTACGTCGTCGCATTGGGTCCGGCGTTCATGAAGAAGTTGAAGATCGCGAAGCCGAGGAAGACCAGACCGAGGTAGCCGGTGCCGTCCGGCCCCTGGAGCATCGACGAAACGCCGAGGATGACCAGCCCCACAGCCATGAAGATGAAGCCGGTCGTCTGCAATCGGATCCGACCCCAGCGCTCGACGAGAAAGATCGCGGCGGCGAAGCCGAGCACAAGGAAGACATCTAAGGCCGCCGTCCACTCCGTCGATGCGATGTCATCGGCGATGAAGTTGGCGTTGGACTGGTCCTGGTTGCCACCAAAGGCGAGCGCCGCAATGAGGGTCGGCGTGAAGATTCCGACACCGTAGGTCGCGATGTCCATGAGGAACCACGGGACCGACGTAAAGATCGTGCGCCTGATCATGTCGGGCTTGAACAGCTGCGGCTGCCAGAGGGCCTGAATCCCCTCTGAGGACTGCTCGGCCTTCTCGCGGTCCTTGTCCGTGACCACGACAGGCACGTTGGTGAGTTCCTCGACGACCTTGATCGCTTCTTCTTCATGCCCATTCTGGGCAAGCCATCGTGGACTCTCGGGGACCTTGCGTCTGAGCAGGATGATGATGAGCGCGGGCACCACGCCGAAGCCGAGCATCCATCGCCATGAGGTTTCCTCCGGCAGGATCAGCAGTACGCCGACCCCGACCAGCGCACCGAGCAGCATGCCCACCGCCTGGAGCGAGAAGGCGGAGACGAGCCAGCGGCCACGATTCTTCTGGGGCAGTACCTCGGCGAGGTAGGACGCGGCAATGGGGTAGTCGAGTCCGATGGCGATGCCGAGCAGGAAGCGGAAGGCGATGAGCGACCAGGTGTCCCAGGCGACCATGCAGCCGATGGAGAAGACCACGAACATCCACAGGTCGTACTTGAAGATGCGGCGCCTGCCGAGCTTGTCTCCGAGTGGTCCGAGGACAGCGGCGCCGAACATCGCGCCGACGATGGCGGCAGCCGAGATGAGGCCCTTCTGCCAGGCGTTGGTGCCGAGATCCTCAGCGATGAGCGGATTGGCGACACCGATGATGAAGAAGTCGAACCCGTCGAGCATGATGCCAAGGCCGGCAAGGAGCCAGAACTTCTTGTGAAGGCGCGTCATGCGTGCCTGATCCAGCGCCTTGCCGAGGGGAATTGCCGTGACGTCGCTCACGGGAGCAACCTAGGAAATCCGAGGGGCTCCGGGGAGGTAAGGCACCGAGACTTCACCGAGATTGCCGAATGTTCACCTTGGGTCGATCAGCCGAAGCGGCCGTTGACGTAGTCGAAGGTCCGCGGGTCCTGCGGCTCGCCGAACATGAGGTCCGTGGGGCCATGCTCCACGATGTGGCCCGGCTGGCCGTGCTCGGCGAGGAAGAAGGCGCACGATTGTGAGACGCGCTGAGCCTGCTGCATGTTGTGAGTGACGATCACGATGGTGACCTCCTCGCGCAGCTCCCCGATCGTCTCCTCGATGCGCCGCGTCGACGTGGGGTCAAGTGCAGAGCAGGGCTCGTCCATGAGCAGGACCTTCGGCTTGATGGCGAGGGATCGAGCGATGCACAGGCGCTGCTGCTGTCCGCCAGAGAGACCGCCACCGGGCGCGCGCAAGCGGTCCTTGACCTCCTTCCACAGCCCCGCCTTGGTGAGACAGTGCTCGACGAGGTCATCCTTCTCGTCGCTGCTGGCATGGACGCCGTTGAGCTTGAGCCCGGCAATGACGTTGTCGTAGATGCTCATCGCCGGGAAGGGATTGGGCTTCTGGAAGACCATTCCGATCTGGCGACGGGCATCGGTGATGCGCACATTCGGCGCATAGATGTCCTCGCCATCCAGCAGCACCTCCCCCGCAATGCGCGCACTGATGACGAGTTCGTGCATGCGATTGAGCGAGCGGAGGAAGGTGGACTTGCCGCAACCCGAAGGGCCGATGAGGGCGGTCACTTCCCCGGCCGGCATGACGAGCGACACCCGGTCGAGCACCAGGTGGGTCCCGAACCAGCAGGAGATGTCGATGGCCTGGATGGAGTACAGCTGCGGGGCAGCCGTCGACGGAGAGTCGTCCACAGTCATGGTCATCGGTCGTCCCTTCAGAGGAGGTTGGGGAGGAGTCGGAGAGCGGCCATGGAGGCCATGACACCCGCGAAGAAGACGATGGGCGCAGCGACCAGCCAGGCCTGCCACTTGCCCCAGCGAATCACCAACCACACGGTCGCCACGGCAACCATGAGGAGGAGTTGCAGCCACAGCAGGAGCGGGACTAGTCCCGATGGGTCTCCGGCCATGGCCTGCTCGGCCGGGTCGAGCGATGCCGCGGTGATGACACGCGGCGGTGCGGGCTGGGCCGGCGTGACCAGTTCTGCATCGACGCGCAGCATATCCGTGGGCATGAAGCGCGGACCAATGGCCGTGACGAGCGTGAGCCTGCCTTGGCCGGACTCGAGCACGGGCGGGAGCGGATCGCCCGGGCGGCGCACGCCGATGACGCGATACTCCGCCGGACCCTGACCGGTGGTGGCGACGATGGTCATGCCCGGCTGGAGGATCTCCAACTGGCCGAAGGGTGCGCCGAAGGCCGCCTGTCGCCCGTAGATCACCGATGTGCCTGGCTGGCCCGGCAGCACGGTGTCGCGCTTGTGACCCGGACCCGACTGCGTGACCGACGACGTGGTGCCCTCGACGACGACTTCCTTCATGCCGAGGTCGGGGATCTCCAGAAGGGCCACGGGAGCACCGGGGCGCAGCAGTGCGCCGTTTACGTCGGTCTGCCCGACCGGGGCGATCGCATTGGCCAACTCGCTGCGGAAGTCAGAGTAGAGAACCTCCTGGTCTCGCGCGTGCACGAGCTGGCTCACGATGAGGAGGTTGGCGACGAAGCCAAGACAGAGAAATGCCAGGATGAGCAGGCTGCTCGCGATGATGAAACCCGGAGACTCAAGGAAGCGTCCGTGCGCTTCAATACTGGACGGCGTTGCCGAGGCACCCCTCTCGTCTTCGATCACGCTCACGACTGCGGCCTCAATTCGCTGCTCCGACGGACTCGTCATCGGTCTGGGCACGCACGTGGGTATCCGCCTGGGTAGCGCGGCTCCGACTGCGCCACCAGCTGTAAGAAGCACCGAGAAGCAGCATCGCCCCTAGGAGAAGCAGGATCGTCCGCCATTCGATACCGGCGGCCGGATCAGGGCCATCGTCAGGAGCCGCCACTGTGGCGCCCACCGGGGCCTCGCTGACTTCTGGGTCGATCACTTCGGGCTCGGTAGCGGCCATCTCCGCCTCGCGCGAAAGGCGATCTGCCTCCTCGGCGAGCGCGAATGCTTCGGCTCCCACGACATCGCGCACCTCACGGCCCGCGGCCCCGAGCGCTGCGTAGCCGCCATCTTCATCGACCCGGACCGAGCCGACGTACTCTTGTAAGGGCTCAGTATCAAGGGAGTTCCGACAGACGAACACGATCTGGTAGTCGCCCGACAGGCGGGCTCGGTCCAGGCTCCGCAGCAAGTACTCACGCAGGGTCGATGCCACGGGGACGACGTAGTGCCCTGGATAGCGAGGGAGTCCCAGGCTCTGGATCTTCGTGGCTCCCACGAGGTTGCCTCGCTGCGAGGAGAGTCCCTTGCCTTCGACCGCGACAACGAAGGTCGTGCCTCGAGTGCACTCACCTTCGGTCACAAGGTCTAGGGGAGTGTCCAGGTCGCCGTTCGCCGGAGAGATCACAAGGGAGCCGAGCCGCTCGGTCTCGGCCATGGCCGGACCGGGAGGAAGCAGGAGGCATACGAAGAACGCCGCCAGGGCAGCGCCGACGCGCTTCATCTGACCTCCTCTTTCCGTTGATGTCCTCACTGTGCCCCGATTGAGTTACAGGAAGGTGAACCTCACACAACTTCCCAGCGAAGCGTGACGGGGCCATCAGGTCCCGTCACGCTTCGCCGCTGCCGCTACCTCCGGGGAATCGCGACGTTCACGGTCACCCGGCCCGCAATGAAGCCGGACTTGCTCGCCGTGACGGTCACCCTCAGGGTCTTGCCTCTCATGGCATTGGTCACCTTGAGCTTGGCCGAGGTACCCACCGTCTTGGATCCGAGCTTCCATACGTAGGCGTACGACGCGGGAACCGGATTCCAGCCTCCCCGTGACACCGTCAGCGTCTGGCCGACCTGATTCTTGCCCGTCACCTTTGGCTTCGTGGTGTTGACAATAGGTGTCGGGGCGGGCGTGAAGCCCTCCCTCCACGAGATGACACCCCCTGGACCGTTGGTGACGGTGATCATGCCGCTAAAAGTCGCCAGCGGCGTCGTGGCCATCTTTGGACGGCAGGTGACGGTGATCGTGTATCCACCGCTAGGGAGCGTCCCTCCATTCTCCTGCCTGACCGTCTCAAGCACCTTCGACACGGGCGACGTC
>JBIKKK010000140.1:0-5842 GCA_044360385.1 Candidatus Nanopelagicales bacterium | reverse complement strand
GCGAGCGACGTCGAGGACGAGCATCACAACACCACGCGCTTCCTCGTCCTCGCGCGCGATGCCGTCGTACCCCCGATGGACTCGGGACCCGTGATCACGACGTTCGTCTTCCGCGTGCGCAACGTGCCCGCGGCGCTCTACAAGGCGATGGGTGGCTTCGCCACCAACGGCGTCAACATGACGAAGCTCGAGAGCTATCAGCTGGGTGGCTCCTTCTCTGCGACCCAGTTCTACGCCGACGTGGAGGGCCACCCCGAGGAGCGGCCGCTCGCGCTGGCCCTCGAGGAACTCGCGTTCTACACGGCGTACCTGCGCGTGCTGGGCACCTATCCGGCGAGCGCCTTCCGCGACGGCATCGCGGCGCCCTAGGCACGGCTCACTGCTCAGGGCGTCGCGCGAAGACGAGGTCGCTGGGATCCCACGACTGCAGCGGTCGGGCAAGCGGCTCCACCTGCTCCGTCATCGCCAACCGTCGCATCAGGGCGATCGACGCGGCGTTGTGCGGGTGCGCCGTGCCCCACAGCTCACCGATACCGAGGGCGTCCGCCAGGTACGCCGACAGCCACGCTGCAGCCTCGGTGCCATAGCCACGGCCCCACCACGGAGCACCAAGGACCCACGCGACCTCAGCCCATCCAGGATTCACGGTCGCCTCGAGTCGACCGACGACGGTGCCGTCAGCGTCGCGCAGGGTCAGGTTTACCCATGTCTGATCCGGGTCATCCGGACCGGTGAGCACGTGCGCGATGCGGCGGCGTACGTCGTCGAGGTCGCCGACGTCAGGGCCGCCGAGATAGCGGCCGACCTCAGGGCCCGCCAGCGCGTCGTGCAGGCCCTCCGCGTCCTCAAGGGACATGCGCGAGATGACGAGTCGTTCGGTACGCCCGACGTGCTCGGTCACGCCCGGGATTCACCCAGGGTGATCGCGACGACACCGATGACCACGATCGCGATGCCGGAGACGGTGAGCAAATTCATCCGCTCGCTGAAGATCAGCCAGCCGCCGATGGCAGCGCCGACCGTGCCGAGGCCGGCCCAGAGCGCGTACGCCGGGCCGACATCGAGGGTCTTGAGGGCGAAGGCGAGCAGAGTGAAGGCGAGGCCATATGCCACGACGACAGCGACGGAGGGCCACAGCCGGGAGAAGCCTTCGCTCGCCTTGAGCGACAGGGTGCCAACGACCTCAGCGGCAATGGCGAGCACCAGAAACACCCAGGCCATTGCTGCTCCTCCGATTCGAGTCATCCCTCCCAGGGGACGGTGACGACGTCGTAAGGGAGGAGCCAAGCATGTGGGCACAGGATCGCGAGCAGGAGGGTCCCTCCGCCGATCGCATAGCCCAGGTGCGACTCCGAGACATTGAATCCCGGCTTGGTCGCATAGCTCTCGGCGATGAAGGCTGCGTACTCGCGCGAGATCGCCTCGCGCAGAGCAGGATCATGCCATCCGATGCGCATCTGCTCCAGTGCGAAGACGCGCAGGTGCTCCCGGCCGGGCCGCATGAACTCGCGGATCATGGCCGCCTCAGCCACCCCTCGCCCGTGCTCGTGGGCCACGCGCGCCATCACAGCCTCGTTGGAGCGCAGGCCATGGGCCGCCTGGCGCTGCGAGGCATCGAGGAAGAGCGAGATCTTGGTCGGATAGCGCGCAAAGAGCGCCCCCTCCGATGAACCCGCCCGCTCGGCGATGGCGCCCACGGTGGCCGCGTCGTAGCCGCGCTCGCTGACGACGTCGACTGTCGCCTGCAGGAGGCGATCGCGCACCCCGTCTCCGGTGCCGAAGGGGACCGGCTCACGGAAGTGGGCTACGTCGACCTCGGGTACCTCGCCGGCGGTTGATTCCGACGCGAGGATGCGCAAGACGAGATCAGCGATGCGGTCGACATCGATGCGCTCCACACCAGGACGCCGAGCGACGAGCACCAAGCCCATCGCCACGCTGAGCATGAATGCCCGACGCGCGGCGTCATCGCGGCTCAAGGATCCGTCATGCGGTCGACACCACAGCGCGACCTGCTCGCCGAGCGTGGCCTGCACGGCTTCGCGCAACGGGAGTTCGAGGTCCGCCACGATGAGGAACTCCAGCGCTGCCTGGATCGTGGCCGACGGATGCGCGAGCTCGTCCATGACGGCGACGAATCGATCCCGTTCCGGCGGCGAGTGCAGCAGCCCGGACGATGCGAGGAACTCCACGAGCATCCCGCGCAGGGCCGGCTCGGCCGACTCTCGCCAGGTGGCGGCCGCAAGGTGCGATCGACACGGGTACCGATCCTGCAGCGGACGGCGCGACGTACCCGCCTCGCGGGCGACGCGGGCGAAGGTGAACTCACCCCAGCCGCCGGCCGCGGCCACCTGCACTGACGCAGCCGACAGGGCACGGTCGGTACGCCGCACGCGCGGCGATGCGAGGAGGTCGACCATCTTCCGACGATACTGCGGAGAACTCGCTACTCACCCGCCCTCAGAGGGCGTGCCGCAAGGGCCTGGATACGGGGGTCCCGCTCCGCTGTGAGAAGCACGTCCAACTCAACCGGTCCGGTCTCCGTGAGCACTGTCCACCGCGCGTGCGCCGGGCTGCGCGATGTCACGCTCGCAGCATCGCGCCGTACCGTGCCCGCGGCGAGTGCCTGCCAGGCCTCGCGACGCTCCGATCGCGACTGGTCCAGATCGAGGTTCATCGCGGCCATGGCGTCGAGGGCCGCGTCGTCCCAGTCCGCGAGGAGCGACTCCGCCAGGGCCATGGCCCGCTCGGTCTGCGGCCACAGGCGCTCGATGGCACGCGCACGCGCGGCCTCGGGTGCCTCGTCCCTGACGATCTCGTCCAGGATCTCCGCGCACACGGGACGCATCGGCGCGTAGGTGCGGTTGCCCAGCGCGACGATCCCCCAGCGCGTGTCGGGGTGCCAGCGCATGTGCGAACCGAAGCCCGGGTAGCCACCGCTGTGGTGGACGAAACGCCCAAGGTCCGGGTGATCCGAAACGCGCAGACCCAGGCCGTAGGAATCGAACGAACCATCAACTTCGCGGCCCACGGTGATGTGCGGGCGCTGCATCTCTCGCCGTGACCATCGCCCGAGGGGGCCGGCGTCCGGCGCATCAGCCCACGCACTCTCGAGGAAGCCGACCCACCGGGCGAGGTCGGCCACCGTGCTCCACAGCCCGCCCATGGGACTGAATGCTCCGGACGGCCCCTCCGCCTGGTCGGCGAGTCCCTGAGCCGTCGGATGCCTGCCGACGATGCGATGCGACGTCGCCGTGACATCGAATGTCGATGCCGTCATGCCGAGTGGATCAAGCAGCCGCTCCCGCACGACATCGCGATAGTCGCTTCCCGTGACCTGCGCGATCACTCGGCCGAGGAGGGCGTAGCCGATGTTGGCGTACTCGAACTCCAACCCGGGCACCCGACAGAAGGTGAGTCCGGCGGCCACGAGCGCATCGAAATCCGGAAGGGGCAGTGATTCCTGACGATCACCCCACGGATCATCGGTGGGGAAGCCGCCGGTCATCGTGAGCAGGTGCGCGATGCGCAGGGCTGGCGGTGCCGACGCCGGCAGTCCTATCGAGCGCGCAGGAGGGAAGTAATCAGCGAGTGGGGAATCCAGCGACAACAGCCCCTCATCGCGCAGGCACAGCACTGTTGCAGCGGTGAAACTCTTGGTCATCGACGCGATGCGGAAGGCGGCTGTGAAATCACGGGCATCCGCTGCATCGCCGACGGTGCCCGCGTGCACGAGCTCGCCGGCGAGGACGAGCCCATAGGAGATGACAGGAATCGTGTGGGCCTCGGACGCCTCCGCCATGCGGGCATCCAGCGTCCGCGCCGCTGTCGCTACATCCACGGCGCGACGCTAGCGGACTGGATCCGTGACTTTGCCTGACCGTTCCCCTAGTCTCGGTTCACCTTCTCGGCGAAAGGACCCCACCACGATGAGCTTCGGTCAGTCCGTTAAGCATGTCTTCGGAAACTACGTCACCTTCCAGGGTCGAGCCTCGCGCTCGGAGTTCTGGTGGTGGTACCTCTTCACCGCGATCGTGAGCCTCATCCTCTTCATCCCCGCGATGCCGTGGTACATAGATCTGGTCAACACGTCGATGACCGCCGACGGGGCCGTCACGACCATGCCCGCCCTGACCGGGCTCGCGACATTGGGTCTGGTCCTGTCGACCATCTTTTCGCTTGCGGTCCTTCTGCCGACAATCGCGGTCGCTGTGCGTCGACTCCACGACACCAACAGGTCCGGCTGGTGGCTGCTGCTGTGGTTCCTCAGCTGCTGCTTCGGCATCGGCGCGATCATCCTCATCATCTTCTGGGTCCTTCCGAGCACGCCCGGACCCAACCGCTTCGGTGAAGGGCCTGCACAGGCCCTCTAAGCCCCCGACGTGCGAGCGGGCACCCGTCTAGGACACTAGGCGGGTGCCCGCTCGTCTTGTCATCATCGGATCCGGGGAGACATCCCCCACGATGGTGAAGATTCACCGCGAGCTCCTGGCGACGGCGGGCGACGGGGCGAGCGCGATGCTCGACACCCCCTTTGGCTTCCAGGCCAACGCCGACGACCTCACGGACAAGATCCGTGAGTACTTCCGCGACTCCGTGGGCGTCGACATCTCAGTGGCTTCCTGGCGACGGCATGACGGGTCCGCAGCAGCCCGGGAGCGGGCCCTCGCCCTGCTCGGTCGCGCCTCGTGGGCCTTCGCCGGGCCCGGGAGCCCGTCCTACGCCCTGCGCCAGTGGGCGGACTCGCCCATGCCCGCGGCCCTGACGGAGATCGTCCACCGCGGCGGCACGCTCGTCATGGGCAGCGCCGCCGCCGTCACCCTGGGATCTCACGCGCTCCCCGTCTACGAGATCTACAAGGTCGGCGAGGAGCCGCGGTGGCTCCCGGGCCTGGACCTGCTCGGCACCCTGACCGGGCTGAACGCCGCCGTCATCCCCCACTACGACAACCGCGAGGGCGGCAGGCACGACACGCGCTTCTGCTACATGGGCGAGACGAAGCTCCTGGAACTCGAGGCACTGCTTCCCGCCGACGTCGGAGTGCTCGGAGTCGACGAGCACACGGCGGTGATCATCGACATCGACGCCGGAGTCGCTGAGGTCCGCGGTAACGGCGCCATAACGTTGCGTCACAGGGACAGCGAGCGCATCGTCGGCACCGGCGAACAAGTGAGCGTGGAGGACATGCGGGCGGCTCTCCAGGGCCTCATCGACGGACCCGCGCGCACATCGCGGACCGAGTGCCTGCTCGAGGTCGCCGACGACGCGACTGAAGCGCCCGTGGGCCTTCGACAGTCGGCCGCTCTGCGGCGTGAGGCCTTCGACGTCGCGATTGCGTCCGCCGACGCCGATGCCGCTCTCGAGCAGGCACTCGGCCTGGAGCAGGACATCTACGACTGGAGTCGGGACACCCTGCAAAGCGATGACATCGACGTCGCACGGGCGACGCTGCGCGCCATGCTCGTCGACCTCGCCACAGCCGCCCAGACCGGGCTGCGCGACGAGGCTGAGGTGATCGGCCCGTTCGTCGACCTGGCTCTGGGCGTCCGGCAGCGCGCACGAGAGACGAAGGACTTCGCCACCAGCGATGTCGTCCGAGACGGCCTCATCGGACTCGGCATCGAGGTGCGCGACACACCCGAGGGAGCGGTCTGGGAGCGGTCAGTTCCCTGACGTCATCGCGACGATCCCGCTGATCGTGCCGACGTAGACGGAGCCATCAGGACTGAGGTAGCCGGCTGCGTAGTGATTGTTGAGCAGGGGTCCGACGCCGGCGAGGCGCCGCCAGATGACCTCACCGCTTCCCGCCTCCACCGCGGTGAACCACCAGGCATCGACTCCT
>JBIKKK010000022.1:0-19293 GCA_044360385.1 Candidatus Nanopelagicales bacterium | reverse complement strand
CCGTGCGCACAACGAGGTTGTCCTTGGGCTCGGGGTCGGCGTTGCGGTGCCGGAAGAGCTGGATCCCGGTCCAGATGAGGATGGCGCCGAAGATCACGAAGGTGAAGGAGAATGCCGCCAGCGCCGCGGCGCCGATAGCGATGAAGATCGCCCGCAGGATGAGGGCAAGGACCACGCCGACGAGAAGTACCCGCTGGTGGTAGATGCTGGGGACGGCGAACTGGGCGAGGATGATGACGAAGACGAAGAGGTTGTCCACGGACAGCGACTTCTCCACCAGGTAGGCGGCGAAGTACTGCGTGCCGAAGTCACTGCCCTGCCACGTCCAGATGAACACCCCGAAGGCCACCGCCACCGCGATATAGAAGATCGACCAGAGCGCAGCCTCCTTGAAGGCCACCTCGTGGGGCTTGCGGCTGACCGTGAGGAAGTCCATCACGACGAGCACCAGGATGGCCCCGATGGTGATGAGCCACATGGTGAGCGAGACGCTCAAGAGTTCCTCCCTGGGTGACGTGGGTCAGTCCACGTTATCGGGCGCCCTCCGGGCCCGCCTCTCGATCCTCGTCTTCCTCAGGCTCGAGGTCTTCCAGCGCGACGCCGCGATCGGCCGCTGCGATGACCTCGGCCTCGGACTCCGGGGAGGCCGCCAGCAGGGCGGGATTGCGCTTGACCGCAATGAGGCTGACCACCGTGGTGGCCACAAGCACTCCGATGATGACCCCGAGGGACACCGCGATGGAGATGTGCGGCACGGCCAGGTCTGTGGTCTCGGCGAGTGCCTCGAGCACCAACTTGACCCCGATAAAGGCGAGGATGATCGCCAGCCCCCGATTGAGGTAGACGATCTTGGAGAAGAGGCCGTCGAGCAGGAAGTAGAGCTGTCGGAGTCCCATGAGTGCGAACGCATTGGCCGCGAAGACCAGGTAGGCCTCCTGAGTGAGTCCGAAGACCGCCGGGATGGAGTCGATCGCGAAGAGCAGATCCGTCGTCCCGATAGCGAGCATCACGAGGAGCATGGGCGTCACGTGCCGACGTCCGTCGAGCCGTACCGTCAGCTTGGTGCCGTGGTACTCCCTCGTGGTGGGCACCCGCTTCTCCAACCAGCGGATGAGGGCGTTGCCCTCGGGATCGGGCTCCTCTCCGTGGCTGCGCCATACCTTCACCGCGGTGAAGAGGAGAAGGGCACCGAAGACGAAGAAGGTGCCCGCAAAGCGTGCGATCGCCTCAGCTCCGATGAGGATGAGGATCCCGCGCAGGACGAGTGCGATGACAATGCCGATGAGCAGCACCCGGTGCCGGTGCTCGGCTGGTACGGCGAAGGCCGACAGAATCACCATGAAGACGAAAAGATTGTCGACGCTGAGCGAGTACTCCGTGATGTACCCCGCGATGAACTGCCCCGCGTACGACGCTCCGAAGTACCAGAAGATGAAGACGGCGAAGGCCATCGCGAGGGCCACGTAGAAGATCACCCACCGGGTGGCTTCACGCGGTCCGAAGACATGGGGCCGGCTGTCGACAAGGATGAGGTCCAGCGCGATGACGCCTACGAGGCCGCCGATCGTGGCGACCCACATCCAGGTGGGGACGTTCATGCCTGCCCCGCCTCCTGCATGCCGCGCAACTCGCGCTTGAGCTCGGACACCTCGTCGCGATAACGCGCTGCCAGCTCAAACTGAAGCTCCGCCGCAGCCTGGTGCATCTGCTCGGTGAGCTCCTCGATGAGTCCCACGAGATCCTTCCCGGCGATCGAGCGGGCCCGGACGACACCGGATGACTCCTTCAGCAGTTGGGTCGTGTCTGCATCCTCACGCGCAAGCAGATCCGTGATGTCACCGATCTTCTTGCGCAGCGGGGCAGGGTCGATGCCGTGCTCAGTGTTGTAGGCGACCTGCTTCTCGCGTCGCCTGTTGGTCTCGTCGATTGCCTTGGCCATGGAGGCGGTCACCGTGTCGGCGTACATGTGCACCTCTCCGCTGACATTGCGGGCTGCACGGCCGATCGTCTGGATGAGAGAAGTCTCGGAGCGCAGGAATCCCTCCTTGTCGGCATCGAGGATGCTCACGAGCGACACCTCGGGAAGGTCCAGGCCCTCGCGGAGGAGGTTGATGCCCACGAGGACGTCGTACTCCCCCAGGCGGAGTTCGCGCAGCAATTCCACGCGCCGGAGAGTGTCCACTTCGCTGTGGAGGTAGCGCACGCGCACGCCATTTTCCTCGAGATACGAGGTCAGATCCTCCGCCATGCGCTTGGTCAAAGTGGTGACGAGCACTCGCTCGGAGCGGGCAGCCCTGATCCGGATCTGCTCCATAAGGTCGTCGATCTGTCCCTGGGTCGGCTTGACCACCACCTGGGGGTCGATAAGGCCGGTCGGACGGATGACCTGCTCGACGAACTCCCCACCCGCCTGGGTGAGTTCGAAGGAGCCGGGGGTCGCCGAGAGGTAGACCGTCTGGCCCGTGCGCTCGCGGAACTCCTCCCAGCGCAGCGGCCTGTTGTCCATCGCGCTAGGCAGTCGGAATCCGTGCTCCACGAGCGTGCGCTTGCGACTCATGTCGCCCTCGTACATCCCGCCGATCTGAGGCACGCTCACATGCGACTCGTCGACGATGAGGAGGAAGTCCTCCGGGAAGTAGTCAAGGAGGCAGTTCGGCGGGGATCCTGGCTCGCGCCAGTCGATGTGGCGGGAGTAGTTCTCGATGCCCGCGCAACTGCCGACCTGACGCATCATTTCGAGGTCATACGTCGTGCGCATGCGCAGCCTCTGCGCCTCGAGGAGCTTTCCCTGGCCCTCCAGCTCGGCGAGGCGCGTCGCCAGCTCCGCCTCGATCCCCTCGATGGCACGCGCCATCCGCTCGGGCCCGGCGACATAGTGGGTCGCCGGGAAGATGTAGAGCTCCTCGTCGTCCGTGATGATCTCCCCCGTCACCGGGTGAAGCGTCATCAGACGCTCGATCTGGTCGCCGAACATCTCAATACGGACCGGATGCGTCTCGTAGACGGGGAAGACCTCAAGGGTGTCCCCCCTCACGCGGAAGGTGCCGCGCTCAAAGCTCGTGTCATTGCGGGCGTACTGGATGTCGACGAGTCTGCGCAGGAGCGCGTCTCGGTCATATTCCTCGCCGACGCGCAGGCGGAGCATGCGGTCGACGTACTCCTGAGGGGTGCCGAGACCGTAGATCGCCGAGACGGTCGCGACAACCACGACATCACGTCGCGTCAGGAGAGAGTTGGTCGCGGAGTGCCGCAGCCGCTCCACCTCTTCGTTGATCGACGAGTCCTTCTCGATGTAGGTGTCCGTCTGGGGCACGTACGCCTCGGGCTGGTAGTAGTCGTAGTAGGACACGAAGTACTCGACGGCGTTGTTGGGCAGGAGCTCTCTGAACTCGTTCGCGAGCTGGGCCGCCAGTGTCTTGTTGGGTGCCATGACCAGCGTCGGACGCTGCACGCGTTCGATGAGCCACGCCGCCGTGGCGCTCTTGCCCGTGCCGGTCGCCCCGAGGAGCACGATGTCGCGCTCCCCCGCCCCGATGCGCGCGACGAGGTCCTCGATCGCCTGAGGCTGGTCGCCGGAGGGCGAATAGTCGGCGATGACCTCAATGGGCGCGACCGTCCGCTCAAGATCGGTGACGGGGCGCATCGGGCCAGCCTAGGCGCCGTGGGCGGTCAGGCTCCGCCAGAGTCCGTCCACGGCCCGCTCCAGATCCGCAGGGTCTCCGGCGTTGTCGATGACGTGGTCCGCAGCGGCGAGCCTCTCCTGCCTCGTGGCCTGGGCGCCCATGCGCATCAGCGCGTCATCGCGGTTGAGCCCGCGGGCCACAAGTCGCTCCAGCCGCAAGTCGTCCGGGGCGTCGACCACCACGATCGCATCCCAGCCCTCCAGCGCCGTCGGCCCCTGCTCGACCAGGAGGGGCATGTCGTAGACGAGGACCGCACCGCTCGGCGCGGCTGCGAGGAGATCGGCACTCCGCGCCGAAATGCGCGGATGCGTGATGGCGTTGAGCCGGGCGAGTGCATCAGGGTCGGCGAAGACGATGCCCGCCAGGGCTGCTCTGTCGAGCCGCCCGCTCGGATCGATCACGTCGGGACCGAAGGACTCGTGAATCTCGGAGAGTGCGGGCTCTCCCGGTTCCACGATCTCCCGCGCGATGGCGTCCGCATCGACGACTACCGCGCCCTTCGCCCCGAGAAGGCGTGCCACGGTGCTCTTGCCGGATCCGATGCCGCCGGTCAGCGCGATCCTCATGGGCGGGGCACTGATCCGGCGGTAAGTCTCGCGACTCCGATGCCGTCTCAGGCATCACCCGCGAGCTTGTCGCGAAGCGCCTGGAGAGACTCGTCAGAGGCGAGTGCCCCGGAAGCATCGGTGGACGCAGACGAGTACTCGGTGGCATTACCCTCTGCGACAGCCTGTTCCGCATCGGCGGTGCGCATCTCCGTTGCCTGCTTGCGGTGGGCCTCCCAGCGCGCATGAGCCTCGGCGTACTCGCGCTCCCACTGGGCGCGCTGATCCTCGTAGCCGGCCTTCCACTCGCCCGTCTCGGGATCGAACCCGTCGGGACCCACGTAGTTGCCGGCCTCATCGAACGCCGGAGCCATGCCGTAGAGGTAGGGATCAAACTCATCGGCAACCTCGCCGTCACCCGACTCATTGGCCTGCTTGAGGCTCAGTGAGATGCGGCGGCGCTCGAGGTCGATGTCGATGACCTTCACGAAGATTTCATCGCCGACCTGGACGATCTGCTCAGGAATCTCGACGTGACGCTCTGCGAGTTCGGAGATGTGGACGAGACCCTCGATGCCCTCCTCGACGCGGACGAAGGCGCCGAAGGGCACGAGCTTCGTGACACGACCTGGCGCGACCTGGCCGATCTGGTGAGTGCGCGCGAAGTGCTGCCAGGGATCCTCCTGCGTGGCCTTCAGGGACAGGCTCACGCGCTCGCGATCCATGTCGACGTCGAGCACCTCGACCGTGACCTCCTGACCCACCTCGACGACCTCGGAGGGGTGATCGATGTGCTTCCAGGAGAGCTCGGAGACGTGCACGAGGCCGTCCACCCCGCCCAGATCCACGAAGGCGCCGAAGTTGACGATCGAGGAGATCACACCGGAGCGGATCTGGCCCTTCTGCAGGTTGTTGAGGAAGGTCTGACGGACCTCGCTCTGGGTCTGCTCGAGCCATGCGCGGCGCGAGAGCACGACGTTGTTGCGGTTCTTGTCGAGCTCGATGATCTTCGCCTCGAGAGTCTTGCCCACGTAGGGCTGGAGGTCGCGCACGCGGCGCATCTCGACCAGGGAGGCGGGGAGGAAGCCACGCAGGCCGATGTCGAGGATGAGACCACCCTTGACGACCTCGATGACGCTGCCTTCGACGACGCCGTCCTCCTCCTTGATGCGCTCGATCGTTCCCCAAGCACGCTCGTACTGGGCGCGCTTCTTGGACAGGATGAGACGACCGTCCTTGTCCTCCTTCTGGAGAACCAGGGCCTCAACCGCGTCACCGACGGACACCACCTCATGGGGGTCGACGTCGTGCTTGATGGAGAGTTCGCGGGAGGGGATCACACCCTCGGTCTTGTAGCCGATGTCGAGAAGGACCTCGTCACGATCGACCTTCACGATGGTGCCTTCGACGATGTCGCCGTCGTTGAAGTACTTGATGGTGGAATCGATGGCGGCGAGGAACTCATCGGCGTCGCCGATGTCGTTGATGGCTACCTGGGGTGCGATGGTCTGGGAGGTCACGCGGACTCCGATACGGATAGATGTCGGCCTGTGCACCACCCGAGTCCGTGATCGCCGTGGAGCGCGGAGATCCGCGACCGCGAGGAACGTCACGAGGCCACTCGGTCTGGGACACGTGCGGGCTCGGCGTGCTCAGCGAGAATAGCGCAGCCCCGGGACACGCCCGGATGCCGCCCTAGGAGGGGTGTCAGGCCGAGGCGGAGCCCCCGGCGTGGGCCCCGGAGCGCTTCTTGCCACCCGCCACGAGCACGATCCCGATGATGAGGAGGATCACACCGAGGATGACGGCGATGAGCGGCACGGTGTTGTTGAGCAGGGCGATGAGCGCCGCCTGAGATTTGGCGTACTCGACGCCCGAGGTCACTTCCTCGGGTGTGGTCCCGATCACCGCGTCGATGACGATGACCTCGACCTCGTTGTCAGGGCCGCGGAGGGTCTGCAGCTGAGCGCTCTCACCCTTGACGATGGCGCCCGTGGTCGGCTCGACCCACAGTGTGAGGAGGTTGCTGTAGTAGCGGGGCGCGACGAAGTTGGGCAACGGAGAGCCAACGAGATCCCCGGGCACCTCGATCGTGCCCGTCTGGGTCGGCTCGACCGTCACCAGGAACTTGTAGACCGGGAGGCCCTCGAGGGTCTCCTCGCCCTGGAAGACCGCGTCCACGCCCCTGTTGAGGGAAGTGTCGAAGTACGGGTATGTCTGCTGCTGCGTGAACATGGGGAACTTCAGCGGCACGAGACCGCTCAGGTCGACGTTTTCGCCGTTGACATTGGCACCGCAGCAATTGGTCATCACCGAGGTCACTCGGTTGAAGGCGAAGCGCGCCGTGTCGGCGAGCACCACAACCCCGGCATTGTCCTCGACGCGCTGGAAGGTGTCATAGACAGCGAGGTCCCCCGCCTTGGCCTCCGCCGTCTGGCTCGCAGGTACGTCGCCTCGCGTGAAGCGCGTGACCTTCAGGGGAACGTCGGTGCGCTCCGTGAGAGTGGCGGGATCGAAGAGTTTCGCGGCCACGCCGGTCTGATCGGTCTGCGTCACACCACCGGAGTCCTCCCCGGGCGAGAGTGGCGCCTTAGCCACTGCGGGCACCACGCTAAACCGCAGCAGCGCCCCCAGGATCACGAGGAAGACCCCGAGCCCAACCAACACGATGCCAATGCCACGCTTCATTGCCAGCCTCCATTGGGCTCCAGAGCCGCTTGCGGGTAAACCGTACCGGGTCGGCGGCCTTCCTGTCGTACATTCGGCATGCGAGATCGGGGCGTCACCGGGGCGCCGCGGGCTGAGAGGGGGAGACATGGCGTCGGCCTCTGGTGTCGCGCCGACTCAGGCCAACGGCCCATGGAGCCCCCGCCAGTTCCACGCCCTTACCGCCCTAGCCCTGGTGGCGGCCGTCTTCCTTCGAGCCCTCGTGCTCCTGCGCGGGGACCTGTCCGGGCAACTCCTCGCGGCGGTTGGGGCGGTCTACACCGGCGAGCCAGGGATGCCCGCGTCGCCGATCGAGCGCCTCCTGACCAGCGTGGCCCTTGCCCTCGGGCCTATGGAGTACTGGCCCATCGCACTCTGCCTACTGCTCCTGTGGATGGCTTACTGCACGGCCGCCTGGATCGCCTGTCGCTCACTCACGACATCTCCCAGCGTCCGGCTGGTTCTCCTCGTCCTGGCCGTTTACACGCCTATGGCATTGCCGGGCATGTCCGCCTGGCCTCTCGGCGTCGAGAGCGGTTGCATCGCCATCGGCGTCCTCCTGACGACCCATGGCGCCGTACGACTGCATGCGACCGGGCACCTTCGCGACAGCTGGACCATGAGCCTCGGCACTCTCATCGCTCTCGCGGGTTCATCTGGGTGGCCGTGGTCTCCCGCACTCCTCGTTCCCGTCTGGGCAGCGGTGCTCGCCTTTCTCCCGCTCCTGCCCGGTGCTCCCCGTTGGTCAGACGACGGTGCCCGTCCCACCAAGTCCGAAGTCATTGCGGCAAGCATCCCCCTGGCCCTTGGAGTGGCATCGATTCTGGTGAGCGGCCGCTCACCGCTCGGCCCTATGCCTAGGGACCTCGGGCGCATCGCGGGCTTCGTCGGCGAGTCCGTGGGCTCGGGGCTCATCCCGTCGCTCGCAGGCGGTCCGGTTGCGTGGACGGCGCAGCCGGACGCGTGGCCCTTAGCCGACGCATCAGGCTGGATCTCTTTCCTGGGACTCCAGGTCATCCTTCTCGGACTCGCCAGCTGCGTCTTCCTCACGCGCCGAGGTCTCCTCGCTTGGGGGGTAGGCCTCGTCTTCGCTGGGCTCTCCCTGGCCTTTTTCGCCATGTCGACGGGGCCCGCCGTGGTCGGCTCGGGCAAGGAGATGCTCGCCCTGGCTCCTGTTCCCGCCTACTTTCTCCTCGCAGCTGCGGCGGCCATGACAGCACCGGGCCTGCGGTGGCCCTTTTCGTGGCCCGGACGTCACCAGCTCCCCGTGGCGGCATTCGTCGCCACCGACCTGTTTCTGGCCCTGTCAATCATGTCGACCTTCACCTGGAGCGACTCCCGCACTCCGTATCTCGGAGAGGAATACGTCAAGGCTGCCACCACTAGCCTCAGCTCCGCCGCCCCCCAGGTCTCCGTCCTGGCACAGGTTGTGCCTCCCGAGGTTGCCGATCCTCGCTACGCGCCGCTCAATCGCACCGATGTCATCTTCGCTCCCGTCCCCGAGCGCCCGCCCTTCGCCCCATGGACGACGGCATTGCAGGCCTTCGACAACGAGGGGGTCCTCCGACCTGCCCTCCTCAAGGGAATCAAGGCTTCCATCACCTGCACGACATGGGCACCCGACATCACGCTGAGCCAGGTGCTCCCCGAGTTCACCTACGTGATCGCAATCGACCTGACGACACCCGCTCGGGATGGGTACGGCGTACAGCTGGGCAGCGGCCCCGCAGTGGTCGTACCGCCGGGCGTGGAGGAGACGACCGTCTACGTTCAAGTGACGGGGAGGGGCAATGCGATCGCGCTCGCTCCGCTGGGAGACGAGTCCCTTTGCCCTCGCTCGGTCCGCGTCGGGCAACTGGAGGTTCTGGAGCCTGAGGGAGAGGGGACCCAATCATGACCCTCCAGGCCGGCACCGAGCCCGCTCTACCCACATCCCGCCAGGTCCCGGCGCCCCGCACGCTGGCATACGCCATGGCGGGTCTCTTCAGCCTCACGATGCTGTGGTTCACCGCGCAGGGATTCATGTTGCTCGATGACTACGAACTCCAAGGCCTGGCCTACCAGGCGCCGTGGCTAGACCTGGACTACCTCACCCAGCCCTGGGGCGGTCACTTCATGCCCGCGGGATTCGCACTCGCTCAGGTCCTGGCAAAGACCACTCCCTTCACATATCTTCCCATGGCCCTCCTCATCACCGCCGGGATGACCATCTTCGCGTTCGCATCCGCTCGTCTCATGATCTTCCTCTTCGGAAACCGATGGCGCACCCTCGCTCCCCTCGGGCTCCTCCTGGTTTCGGGCGCGGTGTGGGATTCGGCAACCTGGTGGATCGCCGCTCTCAACGCCGTGCCGCTGCTCATGGCGATACCCCTTGCGACCATGTGGCATATCAGTTGGCTCCGCGACGGTTCCCTTCGTGCGGGCCTGCTCGCGTGGCTGACCGTTGTCATCGCATGCCTCTTCTTCGAGAAGGCGATCGGCCTGGTGGCCTTCCTGGCGCTCCTGACTCTGGCGCTGAGGGGCATCTGGTCTCCCCCACGACCACGTGGGCACGCCTACCTGCTCCTCGGGCTGTACGCCGGAACGGTCCTCGGCGTCTCGGTGACCTACGTGGTTACCACCACGGGAACCGTGGCCAGCGCACCCGATATCGCGACGCTCGCGTCCTTCCTGAAAGTGGGCGGGCTCGCCTTTCCCGCACTCGTCCTCGGCGGGCCCTGGGCGTGGGCCCCTCCCGCGCTCGCCGCCACTCCCCTGCCTCTCGCCGTGCTGGCCCTCAACGCCGTCCTCGTGCTCGCCCTCTGGCAGTCCCTGCGCTCGCGTCGCGCGACACTCCTTTGGGTCGGCATGCTCGTCTACGTCCTCGCCGTCATCGCCATCGTGGCCTCGGGGCGTGCCCTCTGGGGGGTGCAAGTAATCGCACAGCCACGCTACTTCAGCGAGGCCGTGGTCTACGCCGTACTGATCGCCTGCATTGCGTGGGCCTACCTTGAGCCAGCCATCAGCGATGGCAGCGTGCCTTCACGCTGGCGGAAGGGCGGGACGGTTCTGGTGGCTACCGTGGTGATTCAAGGCTTGCTGACAGGACTCGCCACCACGTTGCCGGCTCTCTCGCGCTCCATGCTGGCAAATCCGTCCAGGGCGTATGTCGTGGGTTCGATCGAGGCTCTTGACGCTACCGAGCAGCCGATTCTGAACGGGCTCGTCCCGGGTGATGTCATGTGGCCGCTCGTGACGCCGCGCAATCAGCTCCGGTTCTTCTTCTCGCCGTTGTTCGAGGAAGAGCGCTTCCCCGATTCGCTCGGAACACTGGAGGTGCTGAATGCCTTCGGCTTCCTGCGGCCAGGCACCGTCTTGGACCCACAGTCCGAGGCGTCGGCCGAACCCTGCCCATGGCTGCTTCGCGAGCGAGAGACGGTGGTCCCCCTTCCCTCGCCACTGCCGGATTACTGGCACACCGTGAAGTTCTCCTACCTCGCGGGTGCCCCCACCTCGCTGGAAGTCAGACTCCAGGGCGGACAGGCCGTCAACGTGCCGATCAACTCCGGCCTTCACGAGGGATACGCCTTCCTCCAGGGTTCCGGCGAGGAGCTCACCTTCTCGCGCGTGCCGGATGGCGTCGGGGTCTGCCTCAGCGACATCGCCGTAGGATTTCCCATCGAGAAGGCGCCATGACCCTGACGGCATCCGTAACGCAGCCGGCCGCCGTCCCCGGCGGCGAGCGCAACGACTCGCTCCGTGTTCTCACGCGCAAGCTGGCCGGCATCGTGATCACACTGTCGGCCCTGGGTCGCTTGGTCATGAACCTCCAGGGCTACTACCTCATCGATGACTACGCCTTCATCGCCCGAGCCAGTCGGTCCGACGCCCTCACCTGGACAGTACTGATGGAGCCTCATCAAGGCCACGTCATGCCCGCCGCCCATCTGGTCACCTGGGTCCTGCAGGCGGCCGCACCGTGGAACTACGTGCTCCCAGCGCTCGCCATGGCCGCAGGTTGGCTGATGTGCCTGCTCCTGATATACCGGCTGCTCACTCGCTGGCTCGGGACCGTGCCCGTGATCCTCATCCCGCTCGTCTTCTACGCGGTCACTCCCTTGACCGTGCAGACGACCACGTGGTGGTCCGCGGCCATGAATGCGATCCCAATCCAGCTGTGCGCCCTGCTCGGGGTCTACCTGCTCCTGCCCCTGGCCCACGGTGCCCAAAGAGTCGGCTGGCGCCGCCAGGCAGGCGTGCTGGCCTGCGCGGTGGTTGCTCTCATGTTTTTCAGCAAGGCAATTGTGCTGCCGATCCTTTTCGTCGGAGTGGCCGTCGCGTGGTCTCCCGGAAGGGCTCGTGCCGCCTGGCTTAGGGCCTGGCGCGCCGCTCCCCTTCTTTGGCTGATCCTGGTCGCCCTCCCCTTGGGATACGGATTGACCTACCTGTCACTCTTCGGCTCCTCTCGACCCAGCACCGCTTCCTTTAGCGCCCTCGACCTGCTGATCCGTTCGGCCCAATCAGTGACGGGAGCACTTCTCCCGTCGTGGGCCGGCGGGCCGCTGGATTTCACGCCGGGCGGTGACCCGTGGGGCCAGCCACCTACGTGGGTGACCGGGCTCGCCGTGGCCTCACTCGCCGCCTGCACTGTCCTCGTGGTGCGCGGGGGAACCCGGTCGCGCCGCCTTGCGATTGTCGCGCTGGCTTACGCTGCAGGGTGCATCGTCCTCGTGAGCGTGGGCCGACAGGGCTACATCCCCGTCTCCGCGGGCGCCCTCCGCTACTTTGCGGACCTTGCCGTTCCACTCACCCTTCTCCTGGCTTCCTTAGCGCAAGACTCCCTTGGGCCGCAGCCGCGGCGGGCCCTGCTCGGGCGATGGCTGACGGCGGGTGCCTGTGTCTTCGCTGTCGGAGCCTTAAGCATGGGCACGACGCTGAGACTCGCCGACAACCCTGACGCGCGTGCCGTCCGCGATGTCGCCCAGGCATCCCTGGCCTCGCTCCAGGCTGAGTCAGGAGGGCCGCTCCTCGACCAGTGGGCACCACCCAAGGTGTTGATGCCGTGGTACGGCGAGTACGCGCGATCATCCCGCCTCTATGCCGGGGTTCCCTCGGGGGTGCGCTTCGCCGAGCAAGGTGCCGCGCTTCGGATATGGGATGACGCCGGACGTCTCCTTCCCGCTCGCATCGAGGGCCCGAGCGCACGCCGGCTCGCACCCTGTCCCAGCACGGGCGAAGGCGATTCGCGGGCCATGCTCAGTCTCAACGGCACCGTCTTACCCTTCACGCACGCTGTCGAGATTCGAGCCACATCGCAGCGGCCCACCACTATTCGCATGAGCATCGGCGAGGGCCCACCCGAGACCTGGAGCCTCCCCGGCGGCCCGACGACTGCCTATCGATACCAAGTCACCGGGCCTTCCCCAGAGGTCCTCATCGAGTCCGACGCTGCGGCGGCCGCATGCGTGACGTCGATTCGCGTGGGCACACTCGTCCCCTCGGAGGGGGGCTCATGAGACTCCTATACCGATCCCCGCATTCGGTCCTCGAGCGCGAGGCCTCACCACACTCGTTTCCCGCACTCGACGCTGTCCGAGGAGCTGCGGCCGCGGCGGTGGTCCTCACTCACGTCGCCTTTGCAACCGGCACCACGTCGGAGGGAGCCTTCGGCGCAGTCCTCGCCCGCCTTGACTACGGCGTCGCGCTCTTCTTCCTCCTGTCGGGTTTCCTTCTCACACGCCCCTGGCTCGCGGCTGCCGCCGGGACGGGCAAGTCCGTTTCAGTACGCGTCTACGCAGTACGCCGCATCGCGCGCATCATCCCGCTTTACTGGCTTGTCCTCGCCGTGGTTCTCCTCGTCGTTCCGGCCAATCGATCGATCGGCCCCGATGGAATCGTCCTGAATGCACTGCTCCTGCAGATCTACCCACCGGACGAGCTGCCCCACGCACTCACACAGGCGTGGAGCCTGGCGACCGAGGCATCCTTCTACGCTTGCCTTCCACTTATAGCCCCGGTCGTGGCAAGGGCCGCTCGATCGAGGACGGGGACCTGGCGCCCCGGCCGCGCGGTCGGCCTCCTCATCGTGCTCATGGGCCTCGGCGCCGTATTCATCGTCGTCACGCGATGGCCGGGAAGCCCGCTTCCGTCCCAGGCTGGATTCTGGCTGCCCTACTCCGTGGCCTGGTTTGCCCTGGGCATGCTCCTTGCCCTTCTCGACCAGACCATGCGTGCAGGCGGTCTCCGTCGGCTCATGAGCGGCCTGCAGCCCGTTGCCGGGCACCTGGGCACCTCTTGGGCGATAGCAGCCGCAGCCTTTCTCCTCGCGTCGACACCCCTCGCGGGTCCGCGAGCCTTCGAGGCGCCGACAGATCCCCTCTCGGCCCTGGCCAAGTCCGCGCTATACGGCGTGAGTGCCTTCTTCGTCCTGCTGCCGCTCATCCTTGAGCCCCGCGGGACCGGCCCCGTTCGCGACGCACTGCAGTCCCGCGTCGCGCGGTGGTTCGGCAACAACTCCTACGGTGTCTTCCTCTGGCACCTGCTCATTCTCGAGGGAGTCATGTGGGCGCTCGAGGTCGAGCCATTCACGGGCGGATTCCTGATCATCGCGCCGCTCACCTATGGCGTCACGCTCGTGATTGCCGACTTCACTCATCGAGTCCTTGAGCAGCCGATCGTGGCGCGGGCCTCGCGGTACCGCCCCGGGGCAAGGCAGCGAGAGCAACGGCGAACGTAGCCGCCAGTCCCGCAGCCAACGAATCGCCTGAATATGCCGACGGCCACGGCCCCGCAGCGAGGATCAGCCCCGACGTCAGCACAAGACCACCCACGATCATAGGGAGGAATCGTTGCGTCCGTGGGCCCAGCCACCGTGCCAGCACCCAGGCCAGCCCGCATGCGATCCCACCCCACACGCCGGCAGCGATGACGAGCACGACGGCTCCAACCGCCCATTGCAGCCGGAGGGGGATGCTCGCCTCTGGGATGACCGGGGAACGGTCAGCGCCCACCTGGCTACGCGAGCGGCGCAGGACGACGATCGTTGCAACGACGAGAATCGCAACACAGGCAAGCCCCCACAGCAATGCCGCCCGGTACCAAGGTGCCTGACGCATCGTCAATTGCACCGTCACGGCCTCACCAGGAGGGAGGACCCAGCCCTGCTGCCATCCATCCGGACGGGCGCGGGGCAACTCCTCGCCGTTGATCGAGGCCTCCCAACCGGGATTGGCGTTCTCGCGCACCACGAGAAGGACCGCCCCTTCACGCTCGGCCACCATCACCTGACGGTTGGTCGCCCCCCAAGCAAGCACCTCGACCGCTGCCTCCGGCGCTCGATCAACCTTCGAGAGGTCGCCGAGGAGGACGCGCTGCACGCTCCACCGATCTCCGCCCGTGGCGAGGATGCGCACCCTGCCCCCCTCAACGGCGCCCTCTGCTGAATCACCACAGGGGACAAAGGCAGCCGGGAGTCGCTGCACCAGATCTCTCACTGTGGTCGTGCCCTCGGAGGGAAGAATGGTGTCTCCGATCGTGAAGACCGGCCCCTCACCGCAGGGGATGTCTACGGGGAGCGAAAGGGTCGGGTCAGGCTGCAGATCCACCGTTCCGAGGACTCTGAGGTCGGCGACGCCCACGGGGAGAATGACGCCGCTGGCGGTTGCAGGATCGACGCTGAAGACCTCCTGCACCTTCGGGAAGCGAATGACCATGGACGAGGCCCTGACAGGAACGTCGAACGCGAGGATTCCTCGCTCGTCGAAATCCCCCGAGCGCACCTCTCCGTCAGGGAACCGGACGGAGGCTGAAAGCGGTCGGGAAGCGGGTACACCCAGGCGCTGCCTCAATTGCAGCCCGCCGATGCTGCGGTCCACGCCCCACTGGAGGGCGAGCCGGGGGTCCCTGTCCCCGCCACCCGCGATCCAGGCTGTCTCCAGGTCGCGATCGATTGCCGCCCTAGGGCCTCCCTCGGGGTCCGCTACGACGCTGCTGGATGCGGACGCCGTCATCGACGCGCCCGTCCTGGCATCCGCTGCGGCCACCAATGCGTCGAGGGCTGAGCCGGGTCTCGGTACCGCAGTCATCTCCACGGGCAAGGGTGAGCCCGCAGGGACCGAGACGATTCGATCGATCGCTGCGTCCTCCTCACCGGCCCGACCGATGAGATCAGTGCAAATCACGGCTCCTGGGGGATGAACGCACCATGGCCTGCCGTCCACCGCTGCCGAAAGCGCGGTCACGGCGGGCGGCCGCGATGGCGACGGGACTACGGCCGTGCGACGCTCGGCAGCCAGGCCGAAGATCTCGCGGATCCCCAGTCGACCACCCGGGGCGCCAACGGCGTCGATCCGGAGCATCGTCGTGGCCTCCCCGGATGCGGGCACGTCGATGACTCCATCCTCGGTCAAGGGATACTCACGCTCGCCCGTCGAGGTCGTGAGTTTGATGCGTGACGCGCGGGGCAGGGGAAGGGCCTCGTCGATAGAGATTCTTAGCGCGGGGAGGGCTCGAGGTGTCGGCCACTCGACCATCCACCACGGAGCATCGTCGATGCCTTGCGCTGACCACCACGCGGTAAAGAGATCTCCGTCCAGAGCCGCACCGGGCGCCGCCGACCGTCGCGTGCCTCCCACGGAGTTGACCTGGGATGCCGCACTGCTCGCAGTGATCCGCCCCTCGCCGGTCCACTGCGCGACCGTCCGCTCCTCGCCGCCCACGAATGCCTCGTAGTCGAGGAGCTTGCGCCCGAGCACTCCAGCCTCGTCGATCGTGAGGAGGTTGCTCATATTGTCGTCGACTCGGCCCGGCGTGGACTCGCGTCGGGCGACGCCGTCCGTGGCAATGAGGGGGCCGGCTGCCTCGGCGGCGATCCCTCCGTCAAGGACCTCGTCCCCGTCAAGTAGGGCCGGAGCGGCATCGAGCACCCCGGCATCGCGAAGATCAACGATGCTCTCTTGTCCGCCGGCAACCACGGGCACTGAGTCGAGCGGGGATGTCGACACGAGGCCGGCGTAAGGCTCGACCTCGAAAACTTCGATAGCGCGATAAGGCTGCGAGAGCCCGCGGTCGACCACGGCTCCGTCGTCCAACTGCCCACCCACGAGAGGGCCGAAGTCTGCGACGAGTCGCAGACCCGTCGCACCGCGAAGCGCCTCGTGTACGACCGTAGGCGTCGGGGCGCGGGACACGGAAGTGTCGAGATCATTGCGGATCAGGAGGAACTTGACGCCTGCCGCCGCGAGTTGATCCGCCATGCCCGGACTCGACCTGCCCGATGCCCACCTGGCCTGAAGGGCATCGAGCATCCGGATCGTCGCTGGCGGGGTAAGGGGAATCGCGTCGCGGACCATCCAGGGCACGCTTCCCAACGCCTGAATCGGCTCATCCCTGGGCGCTCCCCAGAGGTAGTTCGCGAAAGACGTCCCCGGGACGAGCAGAACGCGACCGCCGTCGCCCGTCTCCCCCTCGAGGAACTCGACCGCCTCCTCCCAATAGCCGGGTATGGCCACGAAAGACCCTCGAGACGCCAACTGGCCCACGTAGGCCGGGAAGGCAGTCCCCGCGACGCCGAGGAGTGCGAGACCACTGACGGCAATCGGGACCAGTCCCCACCCCTGGCGACCGCGCGCATGGTCGAACAAGCGTGCCAGGAGGTGGGCGAGCCCAAGGGCCAGGGCCATGCGAAGGACCGGGTCGAACTTGTGGGTGTTCCTGAAGGCGATGAACGGCCCGTCCAGCAAGGATCTCGCCCAGGAGGCCAGCAGGCCATCCACAGCACCGACGTAGCCGAAGGTAAGAAGGGCGATCCCGACAAGGGCCAGGGACGCGACGAAGGTTCGCTCGGGAAGGCTCCGGAGGGAGACGCCCGCAAGTCCCAGCGCTGCCACCAC
This sequence comes from Candidatus Nanopelagicales bacterium, assembly GCA_044360385.1. Lineage (GTDB taxonomy): Bacteria > Actinomycetota > Actinomycetes > S36-B12 > S36-B12 > Mxb001. The sequence goes on along the minus strand of JBIKKK010000022.1, from coordinate 2,490 downwards.
CGCCGTGTAAATGATCACGATCGGGACCGTGACGAGGAACCAGCCCGAAGGCCACACCGGACCGCTCGTGTCCGCAAGGAATCCGATCCAATGGTCCGTCCCCCTGATCACCTGGGGCAGGCTGGAGAACCTCGTCGTGATCGCCGCGTCCTCGATGTAGTCCAGGAAGGGCGGGCTCACCTGGCGAAGGATGAGAAGCGGACCGAGCCACCAGGCGGATGCGAGGAATGCTCCGACGCCCCACCAGAGCGCAAGTTGGCGACGGGGCCTTCCGTGCGACCGCGTGAGTAGGTAGATGACCGCTGGTATACACAGGACCAGGGTCGCCGCCGCATTGACGCCTCCGGCAAAGAGGAGCGCCACGCCCGAGAGGAGTCCCCCCCGGGCGAGGCGCCCGTCGCGCGCAGCCCAGACGAGGGGAAGCACCACCCATGGGGCGAGTGCCATGGCGAGCGTCTCGCTGGAGATAGCGCCCAGGGTCGAGACCATGCGCGGCGCGAGTGCGAAGGCCAGCGCACCCACGAGGCGCGTGGCCGGACTGCCGATACCCAAGGCCTTCGCGAGAAGATACGCGCCGAGATACGCGGCAAACAGGATCAACGACCACCACAGGCGTTGCCATATCCACTCGGGCACTCCGATGACATTCCCGATGAGGAAGTAGGGGCCCATGGGGAACAGGTACCCATATCCCTGGTTCTGCACCTGTCCACCGAAACCCAGCGGCTCCCAGAGCTCCAGCGCGCGCTGGAGCAGGCCTGCCGGGTTCAACGGCAGGTCGATCTTGGTGTCAGGCACGATGCGGCCCGGCTCCTGCATGAAGGCCAGGGTCGCCAGGACCATCGCTACCGCGAAGTGCCGACCCCACTCGACCCCACGCGGAAGATTCCCGCCTCCCCTGGCCTCCGTCCCGTGCGGAGGTGCCTCGCGAATAGCCATCTCAGCGCTTTCGCTTCCTCAGGAGAAGCAGGATGTTCCAACTCGCGACCTCGCGGAGCACGGGAGTCCGCGCCACCCACTTCAGGCCCCTCGGCAGATAGCGTGGCTCCACGCTCAGGAGGTCCGCATCGGTCCTACCCTTTGCCCAGCGCTCGCCGCGAGCAGCCGTCGTCTTGAAGAGACTGACGCCGTAGACGTTCTTGGGATCAGCGCCGCGGCGTCTCCGGTACCGCTGGCGCGCAAGGTCACCTCCCATGTAGTGCCAGGGCGATGTCTCATGTCCTCCCCAGGGGCCCCACCAAAGTGTGTAGGAGATGGCGATCAGCCCGCCAGGCCGCGTAACCCTGACCATTTCGTCTGCGGTGCGCCAGGGTTCGCACAGATGCTCGAGCACGTTGGAGGAATACGCGACGTCGAACGTCTCTTCCCCAAACGGAAGCGCGTCGCCTCGGCCCAGCACAGTCCGAGGGCCTGGACGCCGCCCGTGCAGCCTCATCTCGCCGGCGTCGGCGTCCAGGGCCACGTAACGGGCGCCTCGTGCCTCGAACGCCGAGCAGAAGTACCCGGGTCCGCCTCCCACGTCCAAGATCGTCGCGCCTTCCAGGGGATGCCAGTGAGCGACCTGAGAAGCCGAGTCCTGGGCCAGCTCCGCATAGAAGCGATCAGGGTCGTCCTGCTCATGAAGGAAGGCTTGGAAGAGACGAACACTCCGCCCTACGGTGGCATCGAAGCTGCCCCTAGAGCCAATGCGAACGTCGGGCTCATCGGGCACTAGGTGACGGTACCCCAACTCGAACGTCGATCCTGGCCCAAGCCGACACGCCCAGGCGGTTACGGTGAGCCGGTGCACATCGTGGTCCTCAACTGGCGCGACACCGCCAACCCTGAAGGCGGTGGCTCCGAGGTCTACCTCGAGCAACTTGCGCGACGCTGGGCCCGGGACGGGCATCGGGTCACGTTCGTGTGCGGTTCGCATCACGGTGCGCCCGCCCTGGAGGTTCGCGATGGGGTGAGGTTCATCCGTGTCGGCAGCAAGCTGACGGTCTACTCACGGGCTCGCAGCCTCCTGCGGCAGGGCGCCCTGGGACGCGTCGACGTCGTCGTCGATACGCAAAACGGAATCCCCTTCTTCGCACGGTTCGCCACCTCGGCGCCGACGGTCGTGCTCGTGCATCACGTCCATCGGGAGCAGTGGCCCGTCGTCTACGACCCCCTGCGGGCCAAGGTCGGCTGGTTCGTGGAATCCGTGGCCTCGCCCCGCGCCTTGCGCGGCAGCAGCTACGTCGCTGTCTCCGAGGCCACACGGCAGGAACTCATCGAGCAGGGTGTCGCAGCCCAGGACGTCACCGTCGTGCACAACGGGACCGAGGCACTCGCTGACAGCGGTACGCCGCCAGACACGGCACCGCGCATCCTGGTCCTCGGCCGGCTCGTCCCCCACAAGCGGGTGGAGCACGTGATCATCGCCGCGGCTCGATTGCGCAATCGCCATCCGGGCCTCACGGTCGCAGTGGTCGGAGGCGGCTGGTGGGCAGAAGAGCTCAGGCAGGC
>JBIKKK010000139.1:0-5872 GCA_044360385.1 Candidatus Nanopelagicales bacterium | reverse complement strand
TCACGCCTGACCAGGTGCGCGGCTACGGCAAGGGAGCAATCGTCGGCACTCGCGGCGAGTTGGAGCACACGGCCGCCGTGCTGCACCCTCGTTTCGGCGCGCCGGTGCGCGCGGCGATCGGCGGCGGAGCCGACATCATCCCGGGCACCAAGAAGGTCGGCGCGCCGGGAGCCGCCATCACCATGCCCATCGGCAACAAGGACGATCGCTGGGTCTTCGACGACATGGACTCGGCCGAGATCACGATTCCGGATGCTCCGCGCGACGACGAGATCCTCATCGCGCTCGTGCTCTCGACGGGTGGACGACCCCATGCACGCGTCAAGAAGCCGGGGGCATGACATGAAGGTGATGATCGGGCTCGTACGTCGAGACGACATGAGTCACGAGGAGTTCGCCCGCTGGTGGACCCAGGAGCACGCTCCGCTTGCCCGCACCCTCCCCGCCGTACGCAGGATCTGCTTCAACCTGCTCGAGGATGGCGCCCCCTTCGATGGCATCGCGGAGTTGTGGTTCGACTCAGCTGATGCAGCGGATGCGGCGTACGCGACCGAGATCGGCAAGGCAGTGGCGGCTGACTCGCTCGCCCATGTGTCCTCTCGCGTGCGCATGCCCGTCGAGGAGCACGCAATCCTGGGCTAGTGCTCGCAGTGCTTCTTGAGCCCCTTCGTGGCGCCCTTGAGGGTGTCACCGAGTGCCTTCTTCATGAGGAAGCCCGGCAGAGGCAGCGCGGGATCGATCGACAGCGTGAGCGTGGCCTCCGTGCCCGAGCCCTTGGCCGACAGTGACCACGAACCGCTCGCATCCTTCTGCGCCTTGCTCGGCGCGACGAGCTTCCAGGACATGCCTGAGTCGGTGTGGGCGTAATCGACCTCGAACTCGTCCTTGGCCACCTTGACGTCGTTGACCTGGCGCGCGCGGCAGGGCAGGCCGTCGGCATCGGTGGAGAGCACCTGCGCCGAGACGCAGCCCGGGAACCACTCCACCTGGCCGGGGATATTGCGAACGACGGCGAGGACCTCATCGAGCGGTGCATTGATCGTCACGCTCTCGGATCCGGATACAGCACCCATGGGTTCACGCTAAGCGCCCGGACGGGTCGGTGGGGCCGCTTCTGCGAAGTGGGCAGGCGATAGCGTCTGGCGTCATGCCGTCAGCATCGAATCTGCCCTCGCGAGCCCGCGTTGTCGTCATCGGCGGGGGGATCATCGGAGCCTCCGTGGCCTACCACCTCGGGCATATGGGCTGGGGTGCGGAGACGCTGCTTCTCGAGCGCGACCGGCTTACCTCCGGCACGACCTGGCACGCGGCCGGCCTCATGGTGACCTTCGGGTCCTTCTCCGAAACCTCGACTCGCATGCGCCACTACACCCGCGACCTCTACACCAGGCTGGAGGCCGAGACCGGGCAGTCGACAGGCTTCGCACCCATCGGCCTCGTCGAGGTCGCCGCCGACGAGGGCAGGCTCGAGGAATACCGCCGCGTCGCGGCCTTCAACCGATTGATGGGCACCGAGGTGCACGAGATCTCGCCCCGCGAGGTGGCCGATCTCTTCCCACCGGCCCGTACGGACGATCTGCTCGCCGGCTTCTACATGCCGCAGGACGGCCGTGTGAATCCTGTCGATGCCACGATGGCACTCGCCAAAGGCGCGCGCATGCAGGGCGTGACGATCCTGGAGGGCACGCCGGTCCTCGATGTCCTCGTGAAGGACGGTCGCGTCGTCGGCGTACGCACCGAGCAGGGTGACATTGAGTGCGAGTACGTCGTCAACTGCGCGGGCATGTGGGCCCGCCAACTCGCCGAGCGCTCGGGAGTCACGGTGCCCAATCAGGCGGCCGAGCACTACTACCTGCTCACGGACCCGATCCCCGGGCTCGATCCGGACCTGCCCGTGCTCGAGGATCCCGGTTCCTACGGCTACTACCGGCCCGAGGGTGACGGCCTCATGATCGGCCTCTTCGAGCCGGTCTGCGCTCCCTGGCACGTGGATGCGATCCCGGAGGACGCGTCGTTCCTCACTCTCCCGCCGGACTGGGAGCGGATGGGCCCCTACCTCGAAAAGGCCATGGCGCGCGTCCCGGCTTCGATGGAGGTCGGCATCCGCACGTTCTTCTGCGGCCCGGAGTCCTTCACCCCCGACCTCTCCCCCGTCGTCGGCGAGTCACCCGAGGTCAGGGGCTACTTCGTCGCCGCGGGACTCAACTCCATCGGCATCCTCACGGGTGGCGGCATCGGCCGCGCGATCGCGACGTGGATCATCGACGGCCTGCCCGACATCGACGTGACGGGCATGAACATCGACCGCCTGCACACCTACCAATTGGCTCCGGAGTACCGCGCAACACGCACGGTCGAGTCACTCGGCATGGTCTACCAGACGCACTTCCCTGGGAAGTCGATGCAGACAGCACGCGGGATCAAGCGCTCACCCGTGCACGATCGGCTTGCGGCACAGGGTGCTTTCTTCCGCGATGTCTCCGGCTGGGAGGGCGCTGACTGGTACGCCGGACCCGGTCAGGCCGCCAAGGTCGACGAGTTGACGTGGGGTCGGCAGAACTGGTTCGACACGTGGGCGCGCGAGCATCAGGCCATCCGCGAGGGCGTGGGCCTGATGGACATGTCGTTCATGGCGAAGTTTCGCGTCCAGGGCCCCGATGCCGGCGCTGTCCTGGACCGCATGAGCACCAATCGCGTGGATGGCGAGGCGGGAGTCATCACCTACACCCAGTGGCTCAACGACGGGGGCACCCTCGAGGCCGACCTCACCGTGACGAAGCTGGGCGAGGGCGACTTCCTCGTCGTCGCCTCGGACACCGCGCACCGACATGTCGAGACGATGCTCAAGCGCGCACTCGAGGCGCACCGAGGGTGGGTCACCGATGTCACGTCGGGGCTGGCGCAGGTCAACATCCAGGGCCCCCGGTCGCGCGAGCTCCTGCAGTCACTCACTCAGGCCGACCTCGGCAATGACGCATTTCCGTTCCGGGCAGCACGCGAGATCGACCTGGGCTTTGCACGCGTCCTGTGTGCGCGCATCACCTACCTCGGCGAGCTCGGCTACGAGCTCTTCGTGCCCGCCGAGCAGGCGGCCTACGTCTACGACCTCATCACCGAGGCCGGCGCGGCGTACGACCTGGCGCACGTCGGCCTGAAGGCGCTGTCGTCTCTGCGCATGGAGAAGGCCTACCGCGACTTCGGCCACGACATCGACAACACCGACTCTCCGCTCGAGGTAGGCCTTGGCTTCACGATCGACTGGGCCAAGGACTTCGTCGGTCGGCAGGCGGTGACCGCGGTCAAGGAGTCGGGGCCGCTCATGCGCCGCCTCGCCCAGGTGCGCATCCTCGATCCCGCGCCGCTCATGTTCCACGGCGAGGTCGTCTACCGCGACGACGTACCGGTGGGATACGTGCGGGCCGCGAGCTACGGGCACACCCTCGGCGGTGCGGTGGGGCTGGCCATGATCGAGACCGGTGAGCCCGTGACTGCCGATGTCATCAACTCCGGCACGTGGGAGATCGACGTGGCGGGTGTGCGCTACCCCGCCGTGGCTTCGCTACGTCCGATGTACGACCCGGACAACTCGCGCATCAAGGCGTAGCAATCAGATCGAGCCGAGCCAGTAGTCCTGCCAGCGCACGAAGATCAGTCCTAGGACGATGACGTACCAGGCGGCCAGGATGAGGCCCCGCAGGCCCACGAGCGCCGACACCGCACTGCTCCATGACGCCGGTGTGGGCAGGCGACCCGAGAGGAGATTCGCCGAGGTCACCCAGACGAAGATCGGGGCGGTGACGGTCCACACGACCATGCACCAGGGGCACAGGGAGCCAATCGAGTAGAGGCTCTGCCACACCAGCCACTGCACGAAGCCGAAGCCCAGGAGTGCGCCCGCATTGAGGCCGAGCCACACCCAGCGCGGCATGGCCACGCGGCCTGCGAGCAGCACACCGAGCGTGATGACGACGGCGAAGCCGGTCAGTCCGAGCACAGGGTTGGGGAAGCCGAAGACCTCCGCCTGGGGCGTGATGATCACCGACCCGCAGGACAGGACTGGATTGAGATCGCAGGCAGGGACGTAAGTCGGGTCTGCGAGGACCCGCACCTTCTCTAAGGTGAGTTCGAACGCCGCGATCAGACCAAGGATGCCGCCGACGATGAGAATCCACGCCGTCGTGCGATCGAGGCGCCGCACCTTGCCCGCTCGCCACTCGTCGAGCGCGTCGGCGTCCAGGGTCGGCTCGGAGGTCGCGCTCGTCATGGGCTAACGGTACGACGAGCCGTGCGGCAAGGCGCGCCGGCGCATCACACTGCGGTCGGGATGGTGTCACCCGGGATGGCGTAGACCACGCTGGTGGCCTTGGCCTTGGTCCCCGCCTCGAGCGCCAGGGCATTGCCCTTGCCGGCCTTGACGGTGACCGTCACGTCGACCTTCGTGCCGCAGCCTGGGGCTTCCGAGAGGTCGAAGTCCGGGATGTAGACGCTCCTGACGGCATGGTGCTGCTGCCACGTGATCTTTTGCGTCCCGGCTCCCTGGCCAGGGGACGCCGTGGCGGTGGCGCACTTAGCGCCGGGAGTGGTGGTCTCCTGCACCACGGTGAGCGTGATGGTCGCTGACGCCGAGCCTCGGACCTTCGGCTTGGTCGCCTTTGCACAGGCATCGGGATACGCCTTCTCGATGCAGTTGGTGATCGAGAAGATCCCGCCCATGCGGACGGGATCGCTCGCCCCGTTGAGATCGATGGTGCCCTTCATGGTGAATGATGTGCCGGACTTGACGAGTTGGTCGCCGTCCGTCGGCACGCGCAGGCTGCTCGCCCACGGCGGAAGCGCAGCACTGACGTAGAGGACCGAGAACGACTTGGGGTCCATGGACTTCGTGACGATCCGCACCGTGCCCTTTCCCGTGGGTGAGGTGCAGCTCCCCGGGTCGCACATCATCACGGTTGCCTCGCAGGTATGCACACCCGCCACGTCGGTGACGAAGGTGAAACCCACGGGGATCATGAACGACGAAGCCGCGGGCCAGACATTGCGTCCGGCCTCCGCCGACCTCACCCGCCCCGAGGGGCTCGTGCAGGAGAGGGTGACTCCGAGGAAGAGTTCGTTGGGTGAGGTCCCCTTTGCGTCCAGCACGACCAGTTCCGTGCCGGCGAATCGCTTCTCCCCCGCCTCGGCATTGAACGACGCGACGAAGAACTTGGTGTGCCGCTTCTTGGCGTTTAGCGTCGCCGTCGTCGGCGCGAGGTCGGTCACGGCACCGTCGGATACGGCCGGCGCCGCACCGGGTGCAGCAAGTGCGGGGGCGCCGGCGGGGAGCGCTGCCGCGAGGAAGACCGCTGGCAGGACGGCGTACATCACGCGAGAGGCCATGAGGAAACGGTAGGCCTCCGGGCAGCCCGAGTCGCGGCGATACCCTGAGAGGGTGAGTCAGCCGGCCCCCGAGGAGCCCAATCCCGAGGTCGATGACCGTCATCCCCTGCGTGTCCTCCTCGGTGGCCCCTGGGGCGCGGTCGAGTCGATGGCGCCCACCGTGCTCTTCGTCCTGGCCTACTTCGCTTCGGGCAGCAGCCTGGCCGTCGCCGTCGCGGTCGCCCTGGCGACCGCGCTCGTGCTCGCGGGCGTCAAGCTCGCCCGCCGCGAGAAGCCCGTCCGGGTGCTCTCCGGGTTGCTCGGGGTGGCCGTGGCAGCGCTCTTCGCGGCGTACCAGGACGACCCGCTGGGGTTCTTCGAGATCCGGGCGCTCGCCAACATCCTCAGCGCCCTGGCCTTCGCCATCTCGATCCTCGTGAAGCGGCCCCTCATGGGCGTGATCATCGGGCCGGTCATGGGGACGGGGATGCGCTGGCGTCAGGATCCCGATCTGCTT
>JBIKKK010000021.1:0-19385 GCA_044360385.1 Candidatus Nanopelagicales bacterium | reverse complement strand
AGATCAAAGTGCGTGATGCCCAGATCGAAGGCGGTCTGCAGCATCTCTCGCTGGGTCTGCAGCGGCGTATCGTCGCCGAAGTTGTGCCAGCAGCCGATGGTAACGGCGGGCAGCTTCAGGCCGCTGCGCCCGCACCGGCGGTAGGGCATGCGCCCGTCGTAGCGGTCAGGATCGGGGGCATAGGTCTCGGGCATGCGGCGCAGTCTGCCACCGCGTCCCCGGCTCAGCGATCGGGCCTGACCTCTGCCGCCTTCTCAACGGTCAGCAGCGAGACTTCCTCATTCTCGGCGCGCTCGGCGGCGAGGCCACCGCGGACTCCGAAGAGGCGCTTCGCGAAGACCAGCCAGACGACGGCCGCGACGTTGATGAGGAGGAGCACGATCTTGAACGCCGAGACGTGCTCGATCAGTTCGTACACCTCGAGCGGGATGAAGGCGGCGGTCGCCACCGCTGCGAGGTACTCACCCCAGCGCTTGCCGAGCCACAGTCCGATCGCCTCGGCCCACTTCACCGCGCCAAGGAGGGCGATCGCCGTCCCGAGCAGGATGATCGTGTCCGGGCTGATCTCCGACCAGCGATCGAGTCCTCTCGCAAGCCAGGAGCGGTCGATATCCCAGCCCAACGTCCGAGTCGCGGGCTCAAGGGCGGGCACGGCCTGCTTCAGGTCCGCGAGGAACTCCGGCACACGGTCGCTCACAAACCACGCGGTGATACCGACGGCGAGCCACGCCGTGCCCTCGATCCCGCGCAGCACGGCGAGCAGGCGCAGGATGATGAGCTGCCGCAGGGCGCGCCCGCGCGTGGGCGTGGGTGCCAAATCAGCGGGCCCTGACCCGGCCGGATCCTCGGCGACATAGGCGCCGCAGCGCAGGCACCGCCATGCCTCACCCGCGACCGTCGTCGCGCGCAGCCGGTCGGCGTACTCGCTCTCATCCGGCCGATAGGTGATGTGACCGCGCAGCCCGCACGACACCAGTCCCCAGTCGATCACGGGGCCATCCTGCCTGCCGCACCCGGGAATGGTGGGATAGGCCCATGACATCGAGCGCTGCCAAGCCCGTGCACTCCTCCGGCCAGTTCACCATGGGTACGGCGGACCCCATGACCGTCTACCGACTCGGCTTCGGCGCCATGCGCATCACCGGCCCCGGGATCTGGGGCAATCCCCCGGATCACGACACCGCCATCCGGGTGATCCGTGAAGCAGTCGACCTGGGCGTCGACTTCATCGACACGGCCGACTCCTACGGCCCCTTCGTCAGCGAGGACCTCCTGCGTGAGGCACTGCACACGGGCAACGCGGGCGATCCCTACGGCGGTGTGATCATCGCGACGAAGGGTGGGCTCACCCGGCAGGGTCCCGATGCGTGGGGGTCTGTCGGGAGGCCGGAGTACCTGCGCCAGTGCGTGCAGATGTCGATACGCCGACTTGGCGTCGAGCGCATCGACCTGTGGCAGTTGCACCGCATCGATCCCCTGGTCCCCGAAGACGAGCAGTTCGGTGTCATCAAGGAGATGCAGGACGAAGGCCTCATCCGCCACGTCGGACTCTCGGAGGTCTCTATCGAGGAGCTCGAGCGGGCGCGCACGGTCATGGAAATCGTCAGCGTGCAGAACCTCTTCCACGCAGGGCTGAGGCAGAGCGAGGCACTGCTCGACCACTGCACACGGGAAGGCATCGGCTTCATCCCGTGGTTCCCCCTCGGCAATCGCGCGCTCGTCGCCACCGACGGGCCACTCGCCCACATCGCCTCGAGCCACGACTGCACGCCCAGCCAGGTGGCACTGGCCTGGCTCCTGCAGCGGTCCCCGGTGATGCTCCCGATTCCCGGCACCGGATCACTCGAGCACCTCCGCGAGAACTGCGACGCCGCGCTCGTCACTCTCGACGCGGCGGCGATGAAGGAGCTCGAGACCGCACCGGAGATGTCATGAGGGCCGCGCGCTGGGTCGTCGGGCTCGGGATCGCACTCGCCCTTGTCTCGCCGACGGCGGCGCAGGCGGCGGCCTTCCCGGTCAACCCGGGCCCAGCAGTCGCCGGGCGCACCATCATCGGTTCGGGCCAGAACCTCCCACCCATCTCGGATTCGACGTACAACGTCGGCTCCTACATGGCGCCGCAGGTCGAGGCGTACTACACAGGGCAGGCCATCCAGCGCGATCGCTCGGACGTCGCCCTCGCTGCATGGCGATTCGTCCGCGACTGGACGAGGGATCGCTGCGGCACCGCCCCGGAGCAGGTGCGCAACTGCAAGGCGATGATGGTCTTCGACGTCGACGAGACCTTGCTCAACAGCTACACCTACTCGCTCGGCCAGGATCCCCAGTTCACCTTCAACCCCACAACATGGACCGAGTACGTCGATTCCTGCGGATACTCGTCGATCCCGCAGACGCGCGATCTCTTCAATCGGGTCAAGAAGCTTGGCGTGAGCATTGCGCTAGTGAGCTCGGGCGATCGCGATACGAAGGCGTCGATGGTGTCGTGCCTCAACGCTCGCGGCATCAACGGATGGGACCGCTACATCATGCGCGGCGACAAGGATCCCGCCGCCAGCAGCGCGGAGTACAAGGCCTTGGCCCGCGAGAAGCTGAAGCGAGACGGCTTCACCATCGTGGCTAGCGTCGGGGACCAGGTAAGCGATATGTCCTACGGTCACCTCAAGCGCGGGTTCCTTGTGCCCAACACCATGTACTACATCCACTAGACGACGCGGACTACTCCAACCAGCGCACTCCCGAGCCAAGGTGCAGCGAGTACGCCGGCTCGACAGGCACGCGCTCAGGAAGCGTGATCTCGACCATGCCATCGCGCTCGCCGATGCCGACCTTCGCGCGGCTCCCGACGATGTGCGCGGCGTCGACCGAGCGACCATCGATTCCGCGCAGGCCGAAGGTGCGTGCCCCGGGCAGGCCGAGCAGCACGGCGTAGACCTCGCCGTCCTTCTGGACGAAGCGCACGGGAGTGCCCTCGGTGGTCTCCGTGGCAGGGGTGACCCAGGGCCGCGATGCGTGGATGACCGTCCCGTTGACCTTCATCCACGCACCCAACCCGTGCAGGGGCGCCTGCTGCTCAGCGACGATCCGGCCGTGCTCATCAGGGCCGATGCCGATCAGGAGGTTGCCATTCTTGGAGACGACATCCACGAGCATGTGCACGAGTGCGGTCGCCGTGACGATGTCCTGAGGGCGTTCGTTGCGATTGGCTCCGAAGGAGTGGCCCACGCCGCGCGTGGCCTCCCACTTCTTTGTCTGCACGGTGTCGAATACGGCGTATTCAGGGGTGTTGAAGTCATACCAGTGCGCGCCGGGGAAGGTGAGCTTCTTGTCGTCCTCGGGGATGTGCTTCCACAGCAACTGGATGAGGTCGCCAGCGGCCTGCGTGAGGGTGTCGGTGACGATGTTGCGCCTCCCACTGGGCTCGATCCAGCGATCATTGATCACACCCTCGGGGACCGAGTCGTAGTAGTGGGCGAAGAGCTCCGCGAGATTGCCGCCCGGGGGCCATGCCACGTCGTTCCACAGGACATCGGGCGCATAGGCGTCGATGAGTTCGCGCACGTGACCCGTCGCATAGGCGAGGTACTCGGGTGAGACCGGCACGGCGAGCATCGAATCCGCCGGGCGCTTGAGGACGGCATCATTGAAGGGCCAGTCATACCCGCCGGAGTAGTAGAGGCCCATGCGCATGCCATGGGCGCGGACGGTGGCGGCCATGTCACCGACGACATCACGCTCGGCGTTATAGAGACCCTTGCTCGGGTGCGGGATGGCCGATGGCCACAGTCGGAAGCCCTCGTGGTGCTTAGTGGTGAGGACGACGTACCCGGCGCCTGCGCTCTTGCAAAGGTCCGCGATGGCATCGAGATCAGCGGAGTTGGCGCCCGTGTTGAAGGCCGGGATGAAGCCGTCATAGGGGAAGTCGGCGCCATAGGTCTGCGCATGATGGACCTGCGTCGGACTGCCCTCGAGCTGCATCGTGTTGCGGTACCACTCGGCATAGGGATTGTCGCGCAGCATGCCCACTGGACCCTCGTCGTGCAGCAACTGCTGGATGTCTCCTACCTGAGGCGCCCAGCCCGGCACGGAATAGAGACCCCAGTGCAGGAAGATGCCGAGTTTCGCGTCGTCGTACCACTCGGGCAGGGGATGGGTGCTCACGGACTCCCACGTGGGCTCGTACGCCATGGGGCCTCCTTGGTTGTCATAGAGGCTAGGGCATCGCGTGGTTAGGGCAGCGCGTGACCAAGGCAAGACCGAGTGCTGACGGTCGACACCTAGGGATCCGTCCGCGTACCTCTCACACTGGGAGCGTGGCAACGGGACTTGCACGAGCAGTCGTGATCGGCGCGGTCACGATCACCGCGGCAACCCTCATCGGGGTAGTCACGACCGAGAGTGCCCCTCAGGCGGCGCAGGACAGGCAGTCGCAACCCGCGATCCGTGCGTGTGTCGATCGCACGACGGGCGAGATGCGTGTCCCACGCGCGACACGTCCCTGCTTCGCTCGTGAGCGAACTCTCACCTGGGCCATTACCGGGCCTGCTGGGCCGACGGGTCCGGAGGGACCTGTGGGGGCGCAGGGTCCTGCCGGTGCCGACGGAGCGACCGGAAGCCGAGGTCCCTCGGGACCTGCTGGTGCGACTGGGCCGGCCGGCGATCCCGGCGCGATAGGCCCAACAGGACCTCAAGGCGATCCCGGACCAGTCGGTCCTAAGGGTCCGGCGGGCGGCTTCGGGGCCTACGGAAGCTTCCTTGATCTGCAGACGCAGACCAACACATCTCCCGGCAATCCGCTTCCGATCCTGCTCCGCACCACTGACCTCAGCAGTGGGGTGGGCGTCGTCGACGACACGCAAGTCACTGTCAGCCAGGCGGGGGTCTACAACATCGCCTTCTCTGGCCAGATCACCAAGACCGACTCCGGCACTGACACCATCTACATCTGGCTTCGGGTCAATGGAACAGACGTGCCTGACAGCAATACCGCACTCATTCTCATTGGCAACGGCGCTAAGCAAGTCGCAGCGTGGAACTTTGTCGTCGCGTTGGGTGCCGGAGAGCACGCCACGCTCATGTGGGCCAGCCTTGACGCCAATGCGCGGATCGTCTACGTCGATGACACAGCCACTCCGTACGGCCCCGCGATTCCCTCGATGATCGTCACCGTCAACCAAGTCGGCTAGGCACACCTAGACCAGGGGGCGAGCGGCAAGGCGAGGTGGGGCTGCGCGAGTCCTCGGAGTCCCTAAGGGATGAAGTACATGAGGTTGGGAAGCAGGAAGCCGGCCTTGACGTGGCCCATCGACATATCGCTCACCTGGTCGCCGATGCTCGCGACGATGCGGTGACCCTCGCGTTGCAGGTCTGCGCGGTTCTGGGACTTGTAGACGTCAGCACTGAGGGAGGCCTCCGCTGGCGTACGCAGGATGAGCTCGTGCCAGCCGCTGATCCCGCGCTCCCGCAGACACGACGCCGTCCATGACCTGTCGGCCTCTGGGCGACCTGTCATGAGGACGACGCTGAAACCATCGCGTAGGAGCTTGCGGTAGAGATCCCGAGAGGGCGCGATCGCAGAGTTCTTGCATGCCTCGTTGAAGGCATTCCATCCATCCTGACCAAAGGTGAAGCCGGTGCTCTTGTAGTACCCGTAATTGCTGAGCAGCGTCTCGTCGACATCGAAGACGACGGTGGCGTTGCAAGACTCGGGGTCGCCCCCGCACTTGTCATCGACCCAGGTGTTGACCCACTTCCAGGCTGCCTTCGTGATCGACTCCTGATCGCGCTTCGCCCGCCCCGAGTCGTAGTACGCCTCGATCGCTGCCGCATTCTGCGGTCCGGCGAAGTAGCTGCCGGTCACCGACATGGGCGGAAGGTTCTGCGTCGTGCCCCAGATTGGCTTCCCCGCCGCGCTCGGCCCGGGGTCGACAGGGACGACCAAGGCCTGCGCTGTAGGCGAGACGCCAAGGGCGAGGCCAACGGAAACGAGCGCAATCACGATCCTGCGACGGGCTTCGGTCATGACCGCAGCGTAGGCGTATGCCGTCTGGCCTGACCTGCGTCATGCCAGGATTGCGCCATGTCCGTGAGTCTCGAAGGCAACCCCGGCTGCTCCGCACTCGGGCATCTGTATCGCTCCGACGGTGAACGCCGGGTGTGCATCACGTGCGGTCACGTTGAGCCACCCCCCGCGCCGGCAGCTGACGCGCTGAGCGAGGACTGACATGGGCTACGACCGCCTCCTCGCTGATCGCGTCGTCCTGGTGAGCGGCGGCACCATGGGCGTCGGAGCGGCGACGGCGATCGCCGCGGCGGAGGCGGGCGCGTCTGGCGTTGTCATCACCGGGCGCCGACCCGAGACAGCCGAGGCCACCCTGGAGCGCATCCGAGCCGCAGGGGCTCAAGCGCACTACATCCAAGCGGATGTGGCCGACGTGCAGCAGGCCATCGAATCCGTCGAGCAGACGGTGGTGGAGTTCGGCCGCATCGACTGCCTCGTCAACGCCGCGGCCGTCGTGGATCGCGGCACCCTGCTCGAGACGACACCGGAGTTCTTCGACTGGCATGTCGCCGTCAACCTCAAAGCGCCGTTTTTCACCATGCAGGCTGCGGTCCAGGACATGCTCGCGCGCAAGGCGCCGGGGAGCATCGTCAACATCCTGTCGACGTCCATGCACGTGGGCCAGACGATCCTCGCCGCCTATGTCGCGAGCAAGGGCGGCCTCGCACACGTCACCAAGAATGCCGCCCATGCGCATCGCTTCGACCGCATCCGCATCAACGGCCTCAACATCGGTTGGACCATCACCGAGGGAGAGGATGCGATCCAGCGCAGAGCCCACGGCGCGACAGATGGCTGGTACGAAAGCGCAGCAGCAAAGATGCCCATGGGCAAGCTCGGTCAGCCCGACGAGATCGCCGACTTCATCGTGTTCCTGCTGTCGGAGCGCTCCGGCGTCGTCACCGGCTCGATCATCGACTGGGACCAGAACGTCATCGGCGCCCTCGACTGACGCATCTCACCCCACCCGTCGGTCAGTCGACAAACTTGAGCATCTGGCGGTGCAGGCCCTTGCCCAGATGGATCGTCTTCAGCTCACCCTTGACGCCCACGTAGGCGCCGGTGCCGCCGGTGTTCAACTCATCCACTGGCTTCAGGCGGCCGGCATCGCGCAGGCAGGAGTGCCGCCGGGCAGGCGGTCACGGTTCAGCGCGATCCATCGATAGACCCGATCGGCAACCCAGGCGACTCCCGGAGCATCCCCGATGGCACCGAGCGCGGCCCAGGGCTGGGGCGCCACCCGCAGCATCTGCATGACCGCACGACTGCCGGAGTAGACGCGACGATCCGCGGTGACGAACTGCACGGCGGTGGTGCACTCAGCGGGGGTGAGGCCGAAGGCTTCGATGTCGGTGCGCTGCCAGGGCTCGATATCGCAGCGGGGCCGGATCCGGCGGCGCATGAAGTTGGCCGAGGTCGTACAGAAGGCGCAGTCGCCGTCGAAAATCATGAGCGCTCGCATGAAGGCCTCCCATCGACGGAACGACACGATGAATCGAATCTGACTCGATTCTAGGCACGGTCGTGTGCTTGGACCTTACGGGCGAGAGCGATGAGCCCCGCGCCGACAGCACCTGAGTCTCCGCCCAGCGAAGCAGGGACCAGAGGAGGAGCTTCCGGACGAGAGCGCGCCACATAGGAATCCCGCACGATGTCGGTCCAGCGTCCCCCTGATGCGCCGAGACCACCGCCGAGGACAACCCGCTCGGGATCGACGAGGTGGACTGCCCAGGCCAATGCCGCCCCCACCGCCACTGCCGCGCTCTCGATGACAGCGGCGGCACGTCGGTCCTGTGCATCCGCCCGCGCGATTACCTCGCGGGCGGATGGGACGGATTCGCCCGTGAGGCGCGAATAGCGCCTGCCGATCGCGGAACCGGAGGCAAACTGCTCCACGGTCGCGGCACTCCCCGCATCCAGTGAGCGATCTACCGGCAACTCCCCGAGGGCGATCGCCTCACCTCGGCTTCCGCGCCAGGGAAGACCGTCGAGGACCAGGGTGCTCGAGATGCCTGTCCCGATACTGACGTAGAGCATCGAGGTCGCATCGCGTCCGGCACCGACAGTTGCCTCAGCGACGGCCCCGCAGCGCACGTCACTCTCGACTGCCACGGGCCCCATGACCTCGAAGACCTCGAGAGGCTGCCTGTCCCACGCGATGACATCCCGACTGCGGAGGCGCCCAGGAGCATCTACGTACTCGGGCATGCCCACACCGATGGCGCCGATGCCCCATCCCTCTTCGATCGCGCGGCTTGCAACGTCTTCAGCAAGAGCGAGCGAGCGCTCTAGCCGTGGATCGGCGCCCCCCTCGGCGGATGTTGCCACCTCGTCGACTAGAAGCACTCGGCCCTGCTCGTCGATGATGGCGACCCGAGTCTTGGTGCCTCCGACATCGATGCCGAGAGCGAGCGAGTCAGTCACGGAGGTAGCCGGGTGCGCTTCCGGAGACAAGGGCTACCGCGTCTGCCGACTGGTTGACGAGTCGATAGGCGATTCCATCGGGAATGACAATGGACTCGCCCTCCTGCACACGCCACCACGTGCCGGCGTCCGCTTCAGGGGTGTGCACGTGGAGCTCGCCCTGAGTGACATGCATGAGCGCGTCGCCGGCATTGAGCCGGACCGCACTGGACTCCCCAGGCAGTAGGTGCAGCTCGGCGACGGTGAGGTGCTCCGTGGAACACATGAGCCCCACTTGGAGATGCCCCTCGGCCCGCCAGCGCAAGTCCCTTTCTTGAATGAGCTGCAAGCTGTCCTTGTCTTCGATGGCGGCCCGACCCATCGGCCAGTTGCCCAGGATGTCGTCATTGGCGTGAAGGGATTCCTCGAGGTAAGGAACGGTCTTGGCGTAGGCAGACGACGCGCCCGTGGCCGGGGGCGGGGAGAAGAACTCCAAGACCCGCACCGGGCCCGTCCCCCAATTGACCCCGTGATGCCACGTGTCGCGACGGAAGAAGACTCCGTCACCGGCGTGGGCTCTCACCACCTGACCAACCTCTGGATCGATGACGCCGATGGTCCCTTCGAGGACGACATAGACCTCGTCCGCGGCGAAGACTGTGCGGTTCTCGGGAGAGTGCCCAAATCGACCGCTGGGAGGCAGGGTGAAGATCAGTGCGTGCAGCGTATCCGTCGATAGCAGCACCTCATCGCCGACGAAACCGGACGCGGCATCTCCCCAAAGGTGCCTTGTGACATTGGTGGATGTCACCACATGAGGCTGGTCGTAGACGGGACGGGGTGTCGCACGCCGGGCCATGGAACCTCCTTAACTAGGGCAGATCGGAAAGACTTCAGAGTCGGAAAAGCGTCGCGGTGAATCTGTAGGCGTCACCGCGATAGATCATCTGGCCCGCAGCCATGACACGGTCTTCGGTATCCACGGTGACTTCGTGTCCCACAAGAACAGGCGAGCCCACCTCGATCTCAAGGAGCTCGGCCACGTGCTCGGTCGCGGAGTCGGCCTGCAGGGTGTAGTCGCATCGGGACGGAGTCAGCCCGTACTTCTCGGCGATCAGACGGTAAAGCGACGTGTCGCTCAAGGTCTCGCTATCGAGATCCGGGACCAATCGGTAAGGCAGGGAGAGCGACTGCACCGCGACGGGCAGTCCGTCGAGAGTGCGCACCAACTCCAGGTCAATGACATCGGACGCCGGCGGAATGCCCAGGACCTCGGCAACCTCAAAACTGCACGGACGCTTGAGGACGGAAACCAATCGCGATCCCGCGGTGAGGCCTCGCGCTGCCGCTCCCTCCGAGAATCCCATGAGGACGTTCGGTCCCTCGCTGATGAATGCCCGGGCAACGAACCAACCGCGCTGGGGTGCGGGCTCGAGGACACCGGCGTCGGCGAGTTCACGCAGGGCATGCCTCAGCGTTGTGCGACTCACACCCAATTCCTCCGCCAGCGTGCGCTCGCTGGGAAGCAGCGATCCAGGAGGCCAGCGTCCCGAGGCCAGGCTCGAGGCAAGGGCCCGATAGGCACTCAAGGAGGGGCTGCGGCCTGCCAGCCGAGGAGATGTGTCCGTACGCATGGTGGTTCTGACACTAGCACTGTGGTTCTGCTGAAAACCAGTGTTGACTTTGGTAGACCAGTAGTCGAAGGTTCGGGCGGGGGAGAAGGGACGGGCCGTGGCACGGATCCGTGTAGGCGTGGTCGGCCTGGGTCTCATCACCCAGGGCGTGCACCTGCCCAATCTCGAGACATTGCGGGACCAATTTGAGGTCACGCACGTGTGCGATGCCTCCCCCTCTCTGACCGAGGCGGTGGCAGCCCGGCTGCCGGGCGACGTTGCCGCCTCCATCGACTGGAGGGCGGTCGTCGCAGACCCCCGCGTCGACGCCGTGATGATCCTGACACCGGGCTCACATGGCGAGACGGCTGCTGCCGCCCTCCAGGCCGATAAGCACGTCTTTGCCGAGAAGCCGCTCGCGCATTCACAAGCGGAGATCGTTGGGCTCATCGACCTCGCACGTGAACGGGGTCTCGTGCTCCAAGTCGGCACCATGAAGGCACACGACGACATCATCGAGCCGGCGCGCGCTGCGATAGGCCGCATTGGGGCCGTGCGCGTTGTCCGCGTGACCGTCCTCCACCCCACCGATGAGTGCCAATTCGAGCATGTCCAACTCATCCCTGCGTCGTCACCCGATCCGCACGTGGTCCAGGCGGGGCGCGACTACACCAAGTCGCGCAACGACGAGGCCATGGGTGACAGCGCCCTCGGCGTTCGCCTCTTGTACTCAGATGTGCTGCTCGGCTCCGTCATCCACGAGATGGCCCTGCTCCGCGCGCTGGGCCTGGGACTCCCGGAATCCTGGGACTTCGTGTCGGTTGACCCTGCACTCGGCGACGAACGTGCGCCCGAGCCGCCTCGCATCATGGCCATCGGCCAACTCCCCGGTGGAGCGCAGCTTCAACTTTCCTGGAACTGGGTTCCGGACTACCCCGAATACGACGAGGAAGTAAAGGTCATCGGTAGCGCGGGCAGAGTCACTCTGTCGATGCCGGGTCCTTATCTGGCTCATCACCGTGCTCACCTCGCCGTCGAGACCGCGTCGGGGGAAATCCGACACCGCGATGCGATCACTTCGGGATTCACGACGGCATTCGTCAGGGAGCTGCAGGCCTTCGCGACCAGTGTGCGCGACGGCGCCCCCGTCTTCTGCGATGCCGAAGGGGCTCTGGAGGACGTGCAGTGTCTCCAACGTCTCGCTGCCCAGGCGGGGCGCCAAGCAGGCCTGCGCGTCGGAGGTGAGTCCGCATGAAGGGGATCGGCAATGCACCCGTGAGCTTCGGGATCTTCGGCACGACCGCGGGCTCTGCCTCTCCGGCAGACATGCTCGCGGCACTTGCCACTGCGTCGTACGCCGGCAGCGAACTTGGTCCGCCAGGGCTCTTTGGCACGCCCGACGAGGCGGCGCAGGCCTTCACGGAGGCCGGCCTCAGTGCCATCGGCGCCTACGTTCCACTGCACCTGGCGATGGACAACGACACCTTCGAGGCGGACCTGGCCCGAATGGCCCTTACCTGCGATGAACTCGCAGCTACCGGCGCCTCCCTCGCGATCCTCGCGGACGAGGGCTCACCCGAGCTCCTGCTGAATCCGGCGCGCACTGACCGGCGTCTTGCTCTCGACGAGACGAAGTGGCGGCTGGCTGCCCAGCGACTCGCTCAAGCGGTGGACCTGGCCCGCTCCCGCGGCCTCGCGGCGTCCTTCCACCCGCACATCTCCACCTACGTCGAGTCGGCGTGGGAGGTCGAGCGCCTCCTCGACAGCACGGACGTCACGCTCACCCTCGACATCGGCCACATGGCGCTGGCCGGGGCGGATCCCGTGCAGTGCGCCCGCGACTGGTCCGCACGCATCGACCACATCCATATCAAGGATGCACGCATTGCTGTCCTGGAGCGGGCCAAGTCGGATTCACGCGCTGACTTCGACGAGTGGTGGGCTGACGTCTGCGTCCCGCTGGGGACTGGCGACGTCGATATCGATGGAGTCCTCGGTGCGCTGGTGGGGCAGGGCTACGACGGCTGGCTCGTCGTAGAGCAGGATCGTGCTCCTACGTCGGCTGAGCAACTACCCTCCGTTGCTGCCGAACAGGCTGCTAACTACCGCTGGCTTGCCGATCACCTGGCGCACGCCGAGGCGCGCGCATGACCGATCTGCAGGTCTTTTCCGACGCCGCCTCACTGGGCCGCACCCTCGCTCGCGAGATTGTCTCCGGCATTCAGGATGCTCGCGCCCAGGGAAGGCGCTATCTCCTCGGGTGCCCGGGGGGTCGCAGTCCTCGAAGCACCTACACAGCACTCGCTGACCTCGTGGCCGAGCAGAGGGTGGATGTCTCACACGTGGTCCTCGTGATGATGGATGACTACGTCGTCCGCGAGGGCGACGCATATGCGCGGGTGCCCGCGGACATGCACTGCTCTGTCGAGCGATTCGCCCGGCTGGAGATTCTGGCGCCGCTTAATGCCGCTGCCGGTGCAGGGCGGGGCATCCCCGATGAGTCCCTGTGGATCCCGGATCCACAGGACCCCGCCGCGTACGACGCCCTCCTGTCCGCCATCGGTGGGATCGACCTGTTCATCCTCGCCTCGGGGGACAGCGACGGACACGTGGCCTTCAATCCGCCAGGGACACTCAGGGAGTCACGCACCCGGGTAATCGAACTTGCGGAGTCCACGCGAAGGGACAACCTCGGAACATTCCCCGACTTCGCTGACCTCGCCGACGTTCCGCGCTACGGAATTAGCGTCGGCATCGCCACCATCGCGGAGCAATCGCGCCGCGCTGTCCTCGTGGCGCCGGGAACATCAAAGCAACAGGCCGTAGAGCGCATCGCGGCTGCATCCGGCTACGACCCCGCCTGGCCGGCGACCGTAGTCGCCGAGTGCCGCACACCCAGTCTTTACGCCGATGAACTATCCGCACCACCCGCAGAAGAAGCACAGCCGCCCGCTCGGGCGCCACACGAAAGGAACGAGGTTCACACATGAGATACACGACAATCGGGAGGCGGGGGCATGGCTCCTTCCTCCGTCCCCGTGGTGCGGCGGTCATCAGCCTCGCCGCCGTGGGCCTGGTTCTCGCAGCCTGCTCATCCGGTGGATCCAGCACCGAGAGCAGCAGCGGGGCACCGGCGCCCTCATCGTCCGGTGCAGCTCCGACCTCGGAGGCCCCGGCCGAGCCGGTGGAGCTCTGGGTCCAGAGCGGCAACGGTGGTGCAGACGCACTCCTCGCCGGCTACGAGGAGCTCAATGCCGCCTTCGAGGCGGCAAACCCGGGAGTGACGATCAAGTTTGAGGTGAAGTCGTTCACCGAACTCGTCGACACCCTCTCGCTGCAGTTGTCCGGTGATGACGTCCCGGACGTGACCCAGGTCAATCAGGGCTACGGCTCACTGGGTCAGCTCGTCACCGCCGGCCTTGTCGCCCCGATGGACGACATCGCCAGCGCCAACGACTGGGCCGGCCGTCAGGGCGAGGCCTTGATCGCGCTCAACGGCCGATTCTCGCCAGATGGCAAGGACATGGGCGCCGGAGAGCTCTACGGCGTCTCCGCAACGGGTGCCTGGGTGGGCCTCTACATCAACAAGGAGATTGCGAAGTCGCTCGGATACGACGCAGCTCCCACCTCGCTCGCGGAGATGGAGGCGATGCTGGCCAAGGCCAAGGAGGCAGGGATCCCCGGCCTGATGTTCGGAGCTACCGACGGCGGTGAGCAGATCTGGCTGATGGCCAACCTGCTCATGGGATACACGTCCCCGCAGACGGTGACCGACGTCATCAACGGCGTAAACGAGCAGCTCCCACCCGAGATGCTGCAGGCCGCCGAGACCATGCAGAAGTGGGCCGAGGCCGGCTATCTCACCGAAGGCTGGGCAGCACTGGACAGCACCGAGGTTCTCGGGATGTTCTCTGAGGGCGAGGGGCTCTTCGCCCTCAACGGCTCCTGGAATGTCTTCCAGTCCGACACCCCTGAGGCCTTCGGTCTCGTGCCCTTCCCCTTGGCATCCGCATCTGAGATTGGCGCCATCGCGAGCGGTGACCTTCCCTGGTCGGTGCCGACTAACGCCAAGAACCCGGACCTCGCCAAGAAGTACATCGACTTCATCACGAGTCCGGAAGCCTCGGAGATCTGGATCAAGGCCGGGCAGGTGCCCGCCACGATCTCAGGTAACGAGCAGGCGCTCGTTGAGGCCAACGGACTCGTCGGAGTCTCTGCCGACGCAATCCTGCAGTGGGTCAACATCATGACCAACGGCACGCCTATCGGATTCCCCGACTGGGCCACGCCCACCTGGTACGACACCATTGCGCAGTCCTCGACGGCTCTCATGGCCGGTGAAATCACTCCGCAGGAGTTCGTCGACGCACTCCAGGCCGACTACGGGGCGTTCACCGCCGAGCGGAAGGCTTCGTAGCCTCCGTGAGCCTGAGTTCAGTACCTGTCTCTGCGGGGGGGCGGCGTTCGTCGCCCCCCCGCAAGCGGGCACCCGGCGAGCCGAGATCGATCGGGTACCTCTACATCCTTCCCGCCGTACTCATCTATGCCGCGTTCGTTTTCGCACCTTTCCTCCACTCCATCTACCTGTCCTTTTTCGAGGGCAACGGCATTACTCGGATGGAGTTTGTCGGCCTCGCCAACTACGTGGACATAGCGACCAATCCGACCTTGCGATCGGCCTTCATCCACGCTTTCCAGCTGATCGTCTTCTACTCGATCATCCCCATCGCCATCGGCTTGCTCCTCGCGACCGCGCTGCACCGCAGCCGTATCCGCGGTGTGGCGTTCTACCGCACAGCGCTCTTTCTGCCCTACGTGATCGCTCCCACCGCCATCGCCGTGATCTGGCGCTGGATTCTCGCGCCACGTGGTCCCCTCAATTCGTTCCTTGAGGCTGTGGGCCTGGGCTTCCTCGCCCGGCCCTGGCTGGGCGACTTCACGTGGGCGCTCCCCAGCGTCGGCATGGTCGGGACCTGGATCATGTTTGGTCTGGTTCTTGCGCTTCTCCTGGCAGGCGTCCAGAAGATCCCCAACGACCTCTACGAAGCTGCGCGCCTTGACGGTGCAGGCCCGTGGATGGAATTCCGCGCCGTGACCCTGCCCGGCCTCCGATACGAGCTGGTCGTTGCCCTTGTCCTCACCATGACAGCGGCGCTGCGCAACTTCGACATCATCTATGTCATGACCTCGGGTGGTCCGGGTAACTCCACCGTGGTGCCCAGTTATCTGGTGTACCAGCAGGCCTTCAAGGTGGCTCAGATCGGTGCTGCTGCCGCCATGGGCACGGCACTCATCCTCGTCATCATCGCCGTGAACCTTCTCGTCGCGCGCGCTGGTCGGGGGCAGGGATGATCTCTCGTCGCGACGCGATCGTGGGCTACGTCCTGCTATCCCTGGCTGCACTCGTCTCTCTCGGCCCTCTGCTCGGCGTCGTCGTACTCGCCCTGGGCGAACCAGGTCGGGTGGGCATCAAGCTCGACATCACGCAAGCGACAAACTTCGGCAATTTCGCGGACGTCTGGGAGAAGGGCGACTTCGGGCCAGCCATCGTGACGAGCTTCATCATCACGACCACCGTCGTCCTGGTGTCAGTAATCCTGAGCGTGCCCGCAGGTTACGCCTTCGCTCTCATGCAGTTCCCCGGCCGGACAGCGATCTTCGCGCTCCTCATCCTGGGGATCCTGATGCCGCTCGAGTCCATGATCGTCCCGCTATTCCTGGACATGCGGCGCTTCAACCTCGACAACAACTACTGGTCGGTGATCCTGCCGCAGATCGGCTTCTCGGTCGCGTTCGGGGCCTTCTGGATGCGCGCCTTTTTTGTCCAATCGGCTCGCTCATTGATGGAGGCGGCGTGGATCGATGGCGCGAACTCTTGGCGCACCCTCACTCGCGTCCTCATGCCTCTCGCGCGTCCGCAAATGCTCACACTGGCTGTCTTGTTCTTCGTCTGGAACTGGAATGACTTCCTCCTTCCTCTGGTCATGCTGTCGGGCTCCGACCTGCAGACGGCACCCATGGCCCTTGTGACATTCGAGGGAGCGAGACGGACGGACTTTGCCTACGTCGGGGCAGCCTCGCTCATCACCATCGCGCCCGTTGTCATCGTCTTCATCCTGCTTCAGCGCAGTTTCACCCGCGGAATCCTCGCCGGGTCCGTCAAGGAATAGGAGAGTCGCCACAGTGAGCAGTCCCGTGCGTATCGGCGTCATCGGCCTCGGCCGCGTCTTCGAGCGGTACGCCCTCGTATTGGAGCCTCTCGTGCGATCGGGGAGGGCAGAGGTTGTCGCCGCCTACGATCCCGCACCCGATCGTGGTTCAGTCGCCGCCACCCTCTTCCCCGGCGTCCGTGTGGCCGGGAGCGCCGAAGAGGTCATCGCCTCCGATGCGGACGCAATCCTGGTGCTCACGAGCATGATCGAACACGGGGCCATCACCAAGGCGGCGTACGAAGCGGGCAAGCACGTGCTCGTGGAGAAGCCGATGGCTACCACTCTTGCGGAGGCTGCCGAGCTGGTGAGCCTGAGCGGGCGGTCAGACAAACTCATGATTTGTGCCCCCCACGTGCTTCTCTCGCCGACGTATCGGGAGATGCACGCCCGGCTCTCCAGGGGAGAAATCGGAGACGTCAAGCTCGCGCGCGCGCTCTACGGATGGGCCGGACCCTGGTGGGGTGAGTGGTTCTACCGTCCCGGAGGCGGAGCGCTTTTCGACCTGGGCGTCTACAACGTCACAAGCCTGTGCGGTCTCCTCGGCTCCGTTCAGCGCGTCACAGCTCTCGTCGGCACCGCGATCAAGGAGCGCCCCGTTAACGGCGAAATGATGCCCGTGATGGCGGACGACAATGCTCACGTGCTTCTGGACTTCGGCAATGAGGTTTACGCATCTGTCACGACCGGGTTCACGATCCAGAAGTATGGCCGCGCCCCGGCCATCGAGCTCTACGGACTGGCGGGCAGCATGAACATGCTCGGCGATGACTGGGCGCCCAGAGGATTTGAGATGTGGCGCTCTGCGACCGAGCACTGGGAGATTCACGAGGAGCAGGCGCCGGATTGGCCGTGGACCGATGGCCTGAACCACCTCGTGTCATGTATCGAGCGGGGTGTCCCCTCCGTGACCCGACCTGAGCAGGCGTACCACGTGCTTGAGGTCATGCTTGCGGCCATGCAGTCCGCCGAGGAGCGTCGAGCAATCACCATCACAAGCGCGTTCCCTGCACCTGATTACTCCCATGAGGCGTCATTCGTCATGGACGAACGACGCAAGCACGATACAAGCCTTTAGCCTACGAGAGACGAGAGCGGGGATCATGTCCGAGCGCGTTGCCTTCGACGACGTCAGCGTGACCTATCCAGGTATGGACGAGTCGGCACTCAGCCATGTCAGTCTCGAAGTCAACGAGGGCGAGTTCCTTGTGCTCGTGGGGCCTTCAGGATGCGGGAAGTCGACCTTCCTGCGCGCGCTGGCAGGCCTGGAGGCGGTATCAACCGGGCGCATCACCATAGGCGACCGGGATGTGACACGCGTACCCGCCAAGGATCGCGACATCGCCATGGTCTTCCAGAATTACGCTCTCTACCCGCACATGACTGTTGCCGAGAACATGGGGTTCGCCCTGAAGATCGCAAAGATCTCCAAGGCAGAGATTAGCCGCCGTGTCCGAGAAGCAGCAGTCCTTCTCGATCTCACCGAATACCTCGATCGCAAGCCCAAGGCCCTATCGGGAGGGCAGCGCCAGCGTGTCGCGATGGGTCGCGCCATCGTGCGCGAGCCCCAGGTGTTCCTCATGGATGAGCCACTAAGCAATCTCGACGCACAACTGCGAGTGCAGACTCGAACTCAAATAGCGACGCTCCAGCGTCGCCTTGGCACCACAACCGTCTATGTCACGCACGATCAGGTAGAGGCCATGACGATGGGCGACAGGGTGGCGATCCTGAAGGACGGCGTCATTCAGCAGGTCGACACCCCTGACGATCTCTATCGCTTGCCGGTAAATGCCTTCGTCGCCAGCTTCATCGGATCCCCCAGCATGAATCTCATTGAGGCACCGATCACGGACGGTAGCGCCAAGATTGATGGCTACTCCGTGTCCATACCCCGTGAGGTGTTGACCAAGAACACTGGAGATCACATCCTTGTGGGCTGCCGCCCCGAGGACACGCGACTCTCAGACGCCGGCGTGCCCATGACGGTGCAGCTCGTGGAAGCCCTGGGCGCCGACACGTTCGTCTACGGCGCCGTAGCTACTGCATCAGGATCGGTGACCGTCGTGAGTCGCGCGCAACCCTCGGACCGACCAGCACTCGGGTCAACCGTGCACGTCACGCCCCATCACACGCACTTCTTCTCATGCTCGGGTGACCGTCCCCGCCTCTAGCCGTTGGCAGACGTTCCCCGCTCGAGATAGGGATCGTTGAGATAGGCATCGATCAACCGCTGTGCGGTCAGTGCCGCCTCGACATCGTCGGGCGTAACTTCGAGGATGGCGCGCAGCCGGAGTGCCTCCTCGCTCTGTGCGGGTGCTCCGCGCGCGATGACCTGCTCGAGATCCCGCGATAGGGAGTCGTCCACCTCACGCACCAGCCTTGGCGACGTAGCCCCAGGACAGGCTGGCCGCGATCGCGACCCACACTTGGTACGGGACCAGTAACACACCGAGCCACCATCGCTCCGCGAAGGCGATCGCCACGATGGGAAACGTGAGCGCTGCGGTCGCCGTCAGCGCAATCGCGGCTCCGGTGAGCTGGTGCGGCCCATAGAAGAGGTATGCCCAGGTCAGCGCGAAGGCCACAGTCACGGCAAGGAGCACAAGCACCGCGATGACACGCGCGGGTGCAGCGTTCCATGCGATGACCGAACCCACGACGCCGATGGCGACGAAGTTGTAAGGCCAGATCAGACCGAAGATCCAGGGGGGTGGCTGCCACGCGGGCTTGTCGAGCGCGAGGTACCACGTGCTGCCCGTGGAAACCAAGGCTCCCGACCCCACGGCGTACACAACGATGGTGATGATCACCGCGGCGACAGCAACCACGCGCCAAGTCATGTCACGAGTGTCGCACTCGCCTAACACGAAGTCCCTGTGGAGCGCAGGCACCTTCCACAGGGGAGTGCGCCGATCCTTCCGCCATGAAGCGAACTGCCTTTGACGATCCCGGCGCCTTTCGCCGCCGCTGGTCCCACCTGTCCCACGATCAACTCCGTGCTGAATCCCTGCGCGACCCCCTGCTCTTCGCGGCCGACCACATCCCCGTGGAGGAGCGCCGTGAGGGCACGGTCGTCATCGTTGCCGAGCTCGACGG
>JBIKKK010000138.1:0-5902 GCA_044360385.1 Candidatus Nanopelagicales bacterium | reverse complement strand
CACCTCCTACGATGACGGGACCACTCCGGGCGCCTCACGGCTCTCGACTTCCCCCGAAGGAGTCACTCGCATGGACTCGGGCGCTGCTCGCCTCGACCACGATCAGGCAGCAGCCGCACTCTCCGATCGTGATCGGCGCATCCTGGAGTTCGAGCGCCAGTGGTGGAAGTACGCCGGAGCCAAGGAGCAGGCGATCCGAGATCTCTTCGAGATGAGTTCGACGCGCTACTACCAGATCCTCAACGGCCTGATCGACACTCCTGAGGCCCTTGCCTTCGACCCGATGCTGGTCAAGCGCCTGCGCCGCATGCGCTCAGCGCGCCAGCGCGTCCGCTCGGCCCGACGCCTCGGCGTCGACCTCGACGCCCGCTAGGCGCGGGGGATCGACCTGTCCTGGACCCGCGCGAGCGGAGGTCGCACGAGGACTTCCACGATGTGGTCGGTCATGGTCACCCCGTCCGGGCCGTAGGTGAACTCCGCGATCGAGTCACCGGGTCGTGACACGGCGTTGCCAGGATCCAGTCGGTCCAGGGCGACCTGCCAGATTTCGGCCGCCATCATCCCCAGGCTCTGGTCATTCTGGTGGCGATGGCGCCTCTCGCCGAGATCCACCTGAGCCACGGCATCGAGCCCGGCACGCTGCGCCGTGTCGACGAGCAGGGCAAACTCCACGCCGTAGCCGCAGGGGATCGGCAGTGACTCGATGAGGTCACGACGCATCGCGTACTCGCCGGCAAGGGGTTGGGCCACTCCCGCGAGTTCGGGCCAGTGGAGGTTGAGCAGGGGGCGGGCGACGAGCTCAGTGACGCGTCCGCCTCCCATGACGCGTCGCCCCCCGTCGGCGATGAGCGGACGGTCGTAGCACGCCTTGACGAGGTGCACGCTCGAGTCGGAGAGGATCGGCCCGAGCAGGGCCACGACGTAATCAGACGTGAAGGAACGCAGGTCGGCGTCGATGAACACCACGACCTCTCCCTGCGTCGCGGCGAGGCCCCGCCACATTGCCTCGCCCTTGCCGGGCACGGTGGGGATTCCAGGAAGCACTTCTGGTGTGGCCACGACTCGCGCTCCCGCTTCCCGTGCGCGCTGGGCGGTGGCGTCGGTGCTGTCGGAGTCCACGACGAGGAGTTCGTCGACGAGGGACTGGGGACCGGACATGAGGTCGCGGCGTATCGCGGCGACGATGTCGCCGACAGTGGCCTCCTCGTCGCGCGCAGGGATGATGACGCTGACCCGCTGGTCGCCCTTGTGAGACTGCACCAGGGCGCGCGGCCAGTCGCTGGCCACGGTCGTGCGTCGTGTGAACCACGACTGCGCTGCAGGGTGCATCGGCCTAGTGTGCCCCGACTAGGGGGTCCGGGTCTTCCCCCAGGTCAGCCAGGCCCCGGACACCAGGGCCAGTCCGGTCAGCAGGAATCCGATCGCCGGCATGCCGCCCACGGCAAGGATCCAGGCCGGCGGCCCGCGCGCCCAGGAGGACGACGCCGCCCGGTTTGCACTCGGGGACCGAGAGTGCTAAAAATGACTTAGCACTCGACCAGTCCGAGTGACAGCATCATCGCAAGTCCAGGCCGGTGAGGCTCCGCCCGATGCGGGGTCGTCCGTCGCGGGCACCGGCCGTGAAGGAGGGGATTCCCCCTCACGTCGTTCCCGGGAGGAACCTCACCCCATGGCAAAGATCATTGCATTCGATGAGGAGGCCCGGCGGTCCCTCGAGCGCGGCATGAACGTGCTCGCTGACGCCGTCAAGGTCACCCTCGGCCCCAAGGGCCGCAACGTCGTTCTCGAGAAGAAGTGGGGCGCCCCCACGATCACCAACGATGGCGTGTCCATCGCCAAGGAGATCGAGCTCGAGGACCCCTACGAGAAGATCGGCGCTGAGCTGGTCAAGGAGGTCGCGAAGAAGACCGACGACGTCGCCGGTGACGGCACGACGACGGCCACCGTCCTCGCCCAGGCACTCGTCAAGGAAGGCCTGCGCAACGTCGCCGCCGGCGCCAACCCGATGTCCCTGAAGAAGGGCATCGAGAAGGCCGTCGATGTCGTCAGCGCCCAGCTGCTCGAGATGGCCAAGGACGTCGAGACCAAGGAGCAGATCGCTTCCACCGCTGCGATTTCCGCAGGCGGTGACATGGAGGTCGGCGAGCTCATCGCCGAGGCCATGGACAAGGTCGGCAAGGAAGGCGTCATCACCGTCGAGGAGAGCAACACCTTCGGCCTCGAGCTTGAGCTCACCGAGGGCATGCGCTTCGACAAGGGCTACATCTCGCCCTACTTCGTCACTGACCCCGAGCGCATGGAGGCGGTCCTCGAGGATCCTTACCTCCTGATCGTCAACTCCAAGATCTCGTCCGTGAAGGACCTGCTCCCGATCCTCGAGAAGGTCATGCAGTCGGGCAAGCCGCTGGCGATCCTCGCTGAGGACGTCGAGGGCGAGGCCCTGGCCACGCTCGTCGTCAACAAGATCCGCGGCACCTTCCGCTCGGTGGCCGTCAAGGCCCCCGGCTTCGGTGATCGCCGCAAGGCGATGCTGCAGGACATCGCGATCCTCACCGGCGGCCAGGTGATCTCCGAGGAGGTCGGCCTCAAGCTGGAGAACACCGGCGTCGAGCTCCTCGGCCGTGCGCGCAAGGTCGTCGTCACTAAGGACGAGACCACCATCGTCGAGGGCGCGGGCGACTCCGAGCAGATCGCGGGCCGGGTCAACCAGATCCGCGCCGAGATCGACAAGTCGGACTCCGACTACGACCGCGAGAAGCTCCAGGAGCGCCTCGCCAAGCTGGCCGGCGGCGTGGCCGTCATCAAGGTCGGCGCGGCTACCGAGGTCGAGCTCAAGGAGCGCAAGCACCGCATCGAGGACGCGGTGCGCAATGCCAAGGCGGCCGTCGAGGAGGGCATCGTGCCCGGCGGTGGCGTGGCCCTCATCCAGGCGATGGTGGCTGCGACGCCGAAGATCGATGCTCTCGGTCTGACCGACGAGCAGGCTGTGGGCGCCGACATCGTCAAGGCGGCCATCAGCGCTCCGCTGCGCCAGATCGCGTTCAACGCCGGCCTCGAAGGCGGCGTCGTCGTGGAAAAGGTCAAGGAGCTGCCCGCAGGTCACGGCCTCGACGCTGCTACGGGCGAGTACGTCGACATGATCAAGGCTGGCATCATCGATCCGGCCAAGGTCACGCGCTCCGCGCTGCAGAATGCCGCTTCCATCGCGGGCCTCTTCCTCACGACCGAGGCGGTCGTGGCGGACAAGCCCGAGAAGTCGGCTCCGGCGATGCCGGGCGGCGACATGGGCGGCATGGACTTCTAGTCCCCAGCAATCCCGCTTCACGTGAGGGGCGGCTCCCGAGAGGGAGCCGCCCCTCACGCATTACTGTCACTCGTATGCGCTTTGTCGGATTCCCCGCACAGGGATTCGCCTTCTACGAGCAACTTGCCGCGCACAACACCAAGGCATGGTGGGCCGAGCACAGGTCGACGTATGACGACTCGATCAAGGCGCCCATGACCGCGCTGCTCGCCGAGCTCGAGGGGGAGTTCGGCGAGGGCAAGGTCTACCGCCCCTATCGCGACACGCGCTTCAGCAAGGACAAGGCGCCGCTCAAGGATCACCAGGGCGCGGTCGTGATGATCGAGGACGCGATCGGCTACTACGTGCAGGTGTCCGCGAGCGGCCTCATGGTCGGTGGCGGGCTCTACGCCCCCGCGCCCACGCAACTCGCGCGCCTGCGCGCTGCCATCGCCTCCCCAGCAGGCGTGACCCTCGAGGCCGCACTCGCCCGCCTGCGCCGAGGCCGTTGGGAGATCGACGGGTCGCCGCTCAAGACGCGGCCCAAGGGCTACGCCGCGGATGCGCCACGCCTCGACCTACTGCGCATGACGCGCGTCGTCGCGATGAGGACCTACGACGACCCCAAGACGCTCGAGGCGCGCAAGGCGCTGGACGTCGTGCGCAAGGACTGGCGCGCGATCACGCCAATGATGGAGTGGCTGGCCGACCACGCCGGACCAGACGGGGACCCCGGGCGCCAGCCACCCGGCTAGTCAGGAGCCCTGCTCGGCGGGGTCGTCAGGAGTGCGCCGCGCTAACCAGAACACCACCAGCAGGGTCATGCTCAAGAACAGCGCGAGGATGGTGGGAATGATGAAGAGTGCGTCGAGGTAAGCGCCGATAGGCGGAGCGCCTGGCATGAAGTTGCGTACCGAGACCACAGAGAAGATCGTTGCCGCGAGCCAGGTGGCCTCGCCAAAGCCCGACTCCTTGCGCCCGACGGCGACGGACCAGGCTAGGGCGATGGCCACCGCACCCAACGCGAGGACGAGCGTCGCGAGTATCGCCACGGTCACCCGGGTGGTCAGCGAGCGCTCGACCACCACCGAGTCCGCGACCAGGTTGGGGGCTACTCGGACGTCCTCGGAGACGGAAGTGTTCCATCCTGTGAGGCCATCGATCGGTAGGACGCCACCGACGACCGGCAGTGCTCTGCCTGACAATGTGTCCGCGGCAGAGATCTCTACCGTGCCCGTGTACCTGTCGAAGGGATATCCGCGCACCTCCCCCTCGACACTCAAGGTGACATCCTGCTCGTAGGCGGATTCCGCGGCGGGCACCACGATCTGGGATGCGTCGAGGAAGGGGAAGATCCGGACCGTCACATCCGATGCATTGACCGTCCGGTCGACGGAAATGCGCAGTACTCCCTGGATGTTTTCCCTTTCGGGATCTACACGCTGCGGGACGAACACGACGCTCACATCACCTGACGGCACGGCCGCTTCGAGTACGGCGTCTGGTGCGGGTGTGACCCTTGTCGCGAGGTGCAGGGCAGCGAAGGCGACGTAAGCCACACCGATGGCGACGACGATCGCTGTGGCTACCACCTTCATGCGGCGGCCTGGCGTTGAAGGGACTGTCCTCTCGGCCTCAGGCACGGGGAGATCCTGTCACGTCCACAAGGACGCGGGCCGCGATCTTCGGGTCTACGCCGCGCCGAGCTTGCCGGTGGGTATCGGCGGCAGATGCCGCGGATCCGCTGTCGCGGCACTGGATCCGCTCCAGGCGTGCGAGGCGCGATCCGCCGCTGTGCCCACGATGTCGACGATGCGGTCGAGCAGGGCTGCGTCGCTCACCAGGGGAGGGGAGAGCTGGATGACGGGCTCGCCCCGGTCATCGAGGCGACAGAGCAGCCCGAGTTCATCCATATGGCGCGACAACTCGCTGCGCAGCAGCCAGTCGGCCTCGTGGGCGTCGAAGAGTTCCTTCGTCTCGCGGTCCTTGACCATCTCGAGTGCCCAGAAGAATCCCATGCCGCGGACATCGCCGACGATTGGGATGCGGCGCAGCTCTTGCAACCCTGCCTCGAAGCGGGGTGTCAGGGCTCGCACATTGTCGAGCACTCGCTCGCGCTGGTATATGCCGATGACACTGCTCGCGATCGCCGTGGTGAGCGGATGCCCGGAGTAGGTCAGGCCGTGCATGTAGGTCTCGCCCCCGGTGACGAAGGGCGCTGCCATGGCCTCGGTCATGAGGAAACCGCCGAGGGGCGCGTGGCCCGCGGTCACGCCCTTGGCGAAGGTGATGATGTCGGGGCGTCCGTCGAAGAGGCTGGAGGCGAACCATTCGCCGACGCGACCGAACGCCGTGATCGTCTCGTCGGCCACGAGCACGATTCCGTAGCGATCGCACAGCGCCCGAAGCCCGGCCCAGTAGCCCGGCGGCGGGACGAAGGCGCCACCGCTGTTTTGCACCGGCTCGGCGATGAGCATGGCGACCTGGTCGGGCCCGTTGAAGAGGATGGCCTCCTCGGCTTCCTCGAGCAACGCCCTCGTGAATCCCTCAGGGTCACCCGCGGCGGGGTGGCGGTAGGGGTTCGTATTGGACAGGAAGGTGACGGGCACGGCCATGGGC
>JBIKKK010000137.1:0-5963 GCA_044360385.1 Candidatus Nanopelagicales bacterium | reverse complement strand
GCGATGCGGTCGAGGCTCCCCATGCTCGCGCAGGCTAGGCGGTCGGCCGAGCGGGCCCGCTACCGGGCCCGATAGCCTGCCGGCATCGAAGGGAGCACCGTGCAGAACAAGACGCTTATCACCGTCACCGCGATCGTCGCGCTCGTCGCCCTCGGCGTGAGCGTGCTCGCGCTCGCCATCCTGTGACCGCGGACGGCAGCGCCCCTCAGCCTGAGCACGGAGGCGCCCAAGCCGTTCGCGCTGCCGCGTGTCACGGCGCGCAGCACCTCTTCACGCTGTCCGGCGCGCACATCTTCCCGCTGTACGACGCGGCTGTCGGAGGCGTCACCGCGGTCCAGTCCGGGGCCGCCGGACCCATGCGGCTCATCGACGTACGCCATGAGCAGACCGCCGTCTTCGCCGCGGAAGCGATGGGCAAGCTCACGCGCACACCGGGATTCGCCGCCGTCACGGCCGGCCCTGGCGTCACCAACGCGGTGAGCGCCGTGGCCGGCGCCTGGGTCAACGGTTCGCCTCTCGTCCTCATCGGTGGTCGTGCGCCCGATGGGCGATGGGGTTCGGGGGCCCTGCAGGAGATCGACCATCCACCGCTCCTGGCACCCGTCACGAAGTCCGCGACCACCGTGCACGACCCTGCGGCCGTTGCCGCGTCGGTCGATGCTGCATTCCGGCTCGCAGGCACGGCCCATCGCGGACCGACGTTCGTCGATGTGCCCATGGACATCCTCTTCACGCCAGCCGTGTCCGCCGCACTGGATACGCCACCCTCTCCCCCGGTTCTGGAGGGTGACCTCACCCGGATCGCCGCACTGCTGCGTGCCGCCGAGCGACCTGTCATGGTGCTCGGCAGCGATGTCTGGGCAGACGGCGCCGACACGGCGGCGCGCGCTTTCGCCGACGCCACAGGCATCCCGGTCATCGCCAACGGCATGGCGCGCGGCATCCTGCCGCCCGACCATCCCCAGCTGGTCACCCGCGCACGCGGTGCCGCGTTTGCCGGCACCGATCTGGTCATGGTCGTCGGCACACCACTGGACTTCCGACTCGGCTACGGCAGCTTCGGCGATCCGCCCGCTCCGGTGATCCATGTCGCCGACTCCCCCGGCCAGGTCGCTCACCACCGTGAGCTGGCCGCGAGCGCCGCCGGCGACCTCACGGCGTTCTTCCTCGGCCTCGCCGGTGAGATCGGTGATCCCCTGGCCGTGGAGGAATGGGCGGCCAGCCTGCGGGGGCGCGCCCTGGCCGCCATCGCCGCGGACGCTGCCGACCTCGCGAGCGATGCCGATCCCATCCATCCCGCGCGCATCTACGGCGAGTTGCTGCCGCGCCTTGCCGACGACGCCGTCGTCATCGGTGACGGCGGCGACTTCGTGTCCTTCGCGGGACGCTATGTCGAGCCGCAGCGTCCGGGCCACTGGCTCGATCCGGGCCCGTATGGCTGCCTCGGCACCGGGCCCGGCTATGCGATGGCTGCCCGCCTGGCGCATCCCTCATCGCAGGTCGTGCTCCTCCTGGGCGATGGGGCCGCGGGCTTCTCACTCATGGACGTCGACTCGCTGGTGCGCCATGACCTGCCCGTCGTCATCGTCATCGGCAACAACTCCGGCTGGAATCTCGAGCGCCATCCGATGCGGTTCCTTTACGGCTACGACGTGGCCGCCGATCTGCGCCCCACGGCGTACGACGAGGTCGTCCGTGCCCTGGGCGGTGCAGGAGAGACAGTGACACGACCGCAGGACATCGGAGTGGCGCTCGATCGCGCCTTCACCTCAGGGGTGCCCTACGTCGTCAACGTGATGACAGACCCGGACATCGCCTACCCACGGTCGACGACGGGAGTCTGAGTCCTGGGCGCAGGAGGAATGCTTACGTACCGCTATGCGCAGAGCCTACGAATGATCGGCTTGGCGTCCTGTGCCGAGCCGGACCAGCCGCGCGGTCGCAACTCGATGTGCAGGTGCACCGCGCCGGGTGAGCCGGTGTCGCCCATCGTGCCGATGAGCTGACCTGCCTTCACCGTGTCGCCCTGACCGACGAAGATCTTGTCGAAGTGGCCGTAGAACCACATCGAGCCCTTCTTGTCGGTGATGTCCAGGATGAGCGAGCCGTTGCCCTGGAAGCCGCTGCGGGTAACGCGCCCAGCATCGACGGCATAGATCGGCGTTCCTCGCGTGCCCAGGAGATCGAAGCCCATGTGATTGCGGCCTGCGCCGAGGCCGTCTCCGTTGCGGAAGTTGACCGCGGGGCAGTACCGGCCGTCGACCTGCTTGTCGCCAAAGGTCTCATCAGCGCGTGCCGCTTCGCGAGCGGCTGCACGCCCGAGGAGGCCCCAGGTCTCCGCGCCGACGACCCCGGTCGCCTCAAGGCCATTGCCTTCCTGTAGATCCTTGACCGCAATGCGCGTGACGGGGCCGAAGTAACCGGTAGCTGGCTTGACACCGAGAGCCCTCTGGAGGACCTTGACCGCCTCGCCCGTGCTACCGGTGCGGAGCTCAGGGGCATCCGCCGCGAAAGCGGGGGTGCGCGGAAGACCCGGTGCCGCCTGACTGGCCACGGGCACAGCAGCAAGAGTGACAACGGTGGCGGCGAGGGTCATCGCGAGGGCAAGTGATCGACGCAGACCTGCGGTCATGAGTCCTCCGTCGCTTGCGGGGTCAGCTGTCGGGTTCGGCTGGCCTCATGCAGCCGCCGGCGGAGGATCCGATGGACCGGACCTTCGCGCTTCACCCCAAGATCCGCCGGTGGTGCTGGCGGATCGTGCTGGGGCCTGGTGGCCCCGGCGGTGGGTCCCCCGCTCCTGCCCGCGGTGGTGCGCCCTGGGCGGGCAGGACTCGGCGTGCCCGGGGCGGCCGGCCTGGCGGCCGACCTGGGAAATGTAACAGAAGGGTCACGAGCCCGCCTCCGGACCCGCGGAAGAGGCTCGTCCGGCGCGCCCCGTGACCACCTTCTGCCCGATTGCCCGCCCTCCGGTGGCGGACTCTGGTCGGGGCCTCGTCAGGGGCTCGCCAGGGGAAGGGATCACATGGCCGTGGTCACCGGACTGACCTCGGCCGAGGCTGCCCGACTGCTTCGCGAGGTCGGCCCCAACGCCGTGCCGCGCCCCGACCGACCGGCACCGCTGCGCCAGTTCGTCCGGCAGTTCACCCACTTCTTCGCACTCATGCTCTGGTGCGCGGCCGGCCTGGCGCTGCTTGCCGGCCTTCCCCCGCTCGCCATCGCCATCATCTGCGTCATCGTGCTCAACGGCCTCTTTGCCTTCATCCAGGAGGGCCGGGCCAACCGAGCAGCAGAGCGTCTGCGATCACTCCTCCCGAGTCGAGCGGTCGTCATGCGCGATGACCGCCCGGTCACCATCGAGTCGCTCGACATCGTGCCTGGCGATGTCCTCTGGCTGCAGCCGGGAGATCGCATCCCCGCGGATGCGCAAGTCCTCCGCTGCACGTCACTGCGCATCGACACCTCCATGATTACCGGTGAGAGCAGGCCGGTCTCGGTGCACGACGGAGACACCATCGTGGGTGGCTGCTTCGTCGTCGAGGGCGATGCCCATGCCCTCGTCACGCGGACGGGGGCAGGCACCGAACTCGCCGCCATCTCGAGGCTGACATCCACCGCGGGCACAGAGACGACACCCCTCACCCTCGCCCTGCGCCGAGTGGTGCGGCTCATTTCCCTGATCTCCCTCAGCGTGGGGCTGCTCTTTCTCGTCATCACGCTGGTGACCGGCCGACCGATCACCGACGCACTCGTCTTCGGCATCGGGGTCACGGTGGCCCTCGTGCCCGAGGCCCTCCTGCCGACCGTCACGCTCACGCTGGCGTGGGGAGCCGAGCGGATGGCCCAGCACCGCGTGCTCGTGCGGCGCCTCGAGGCGGTCGAGACCCTGGGATCGACGACGGTCATCTGCACCGACAAGACCGGCACGCTCACGCAAAATGCCATGACCGTCATGCGCGCGTGGACACCGACGTCCACCGTGGAGGTCGCGGATCCCGGCTACAACCCGACGGGTCGCGTCGACGTCACCGGGGATCCGCTGGCGATGCGGGCACTCGCACGCGAGGCCAGGCGGTGCTCCGAGGGCTACGTCGTCGAGGTCGACGGGCACTGGGTCGCCCGAGGGGATCCCATGGAAGCCGCGCTCGACGCCTTCGCCAGGAGAATCGGTGCGGATGAGGTGCCGGCACCTCTCGTGCACCGATTCCCCTTCACCCCCGATCGGCGGCGGATGTCCGTGGCGTACGCCGATGGCATCTCGGTCAAGGGCGCCCCCGACTCCGTCCTCCCCCTGTGCGAGCCCGACCCGGAAGCCGAGGCGGTGGTGGCGGACATGACCAGCCGTGGCCTTCGGGTCCTGGCCGTCGCCCGAGGACCGGCAAGGAGCTCAGCCGAGGTCGCGGAGGTGGAACGCGACCTCACGCTCGTGGGAATCGTCGGACTCGAGGACCCACCCCGTCCCGGCGTAGGCGACGCCCTGAAGGCATGTCGCACCGCAGGAATCGCCGTCCTCATGATCACCGGAGACCACCCTGCGACCGCCGCCGCGATCGCCACTCAGGTCGGGATGCGCGACGCCCATGGACTCGTGCTCATCGGGGCGGACCTCCCCGCGGACGACGGTGACCTCGCCCGACTGCTCGACCGATCCGGCACCGTCATCGCCCGGGTCACTCCGGCGGACAAGCTCCGCATTGCCCGCGCCCTGCGCGGTCGAGGACATGTGGTGGCGATGACCGGCGATGGGGTCAACGACGTACCCGCTCTCCGCGAGGCCGACATCGGGATCGCCATGGGCGAGTCAGGGACTGATGTCGCCCGTGAGGCGGCCGACCTCGTCCTGCTCGACGACAGCTTCGACTCCATCGTCGCGGGGATCGCACAGGGGCGCGCCACCTATGTGAACATGCGCAGGTTCCTCACCTACCACCTCACTGACAACGTCGCTGAGCTCGCGCCCTTTGTCGTGTGGGCGCTATCGGGTGGCCAGATCCCTCTCGCGCTCGGCGTCCTCCAGGTGCTCGCCATAGATATCGGCACCGACACTCTCGCGGCCGCGGCCCTTGGTGCGGAACCGCCCGCGCGACATGTCCTGTCGCGGCCACCGGTCTCCGGGGCACTGCTCAATAAGACGGTGCTGCTGCGCGCCTTCGGCATCAACGGCCCAGCGATCGCCCTTGCCACGATGGGCGCATTCTTCGCCACCTACCTAGCCGCCGGTTGGCGACCCGGTGAGCCCTTCCCCGGGGGTCAGGTCGCCCTCATGGCATCCGGGGCGGCCTTCGCCACGGTCGTGCTGGGCCAGACGGCCAACGCCTTCGCCTGCCGCAGCAGCACACGATGGCCCGGTGCCCTCGGCTGGACCACCAACCGCCTGCTCATCCCCGCCGTGATCGCCGACCTCGTGATCGCGGCCCTCATGCTGTCGGTGCCGTTCTTGGCTAGCGCTCTCGGACAAGAACTCCCCGGGCTCGCGGGATGGATCGTCGCCATCGCGGCCGTGTTCTTGGTCCTCGGACTCGATGCGGCGTACAAGGCGATCCGGAGGAGGTCCGGCCGGACCAGCGCCTCGTCGTCAGCCCGAGGGACCTGAGCGGACGAATACGCGAAGGCGGACACCGGGGACCGGCTCGTGGTCTCGACCATCGATGGGGATGAAGCCGTGGGCGAGGTAAAGCCGGGCCGCCGGTTCGTTGCCCTTGATGACGCTGCACACCACGGGCTGACCCGCCGCGCGGGCGGTGACCGCCTCGAGCAGTACCTGGGCGATGCCCTGCCGCCAGGCGTGGGGCGCGACGGCCATGAAGCGGAACTCCACTTCACCCGGCTGCGCCACGTCAGCGAGCGGTTGCCCGGGGCGGACGATGGCCACGGTGCCCACGAGCTCCCCCTGGCGCAGGGCGACGAGGATCTCCGCATCGGCCGCCTGCCCCGGCGCATCGCGCAGCACGTCGGCATAGCCGACC
>JBIKKK010000136.1:0-5992 GCA_044360385.1 Candidatus Nanopelagicales bacterium | reverse complement strand
AGGCGAGCGTGCTGATGATGGTCGAGCGGCGTAGCGACACCGAGTGCCAGAAGACCGTGAGTGAGCGCACAGCGTGCAGGAGTGGCCGCGGCTCTTCAGGGAGTTCGTCCGCGGTTCGTGAGGGAATCGGCACGAGCGGGAGCACGAGCGCCGCGAGTAGATATAGCACCACAGCAACCTCAAGCGAGGCGGCTCCGGGGGTGTTGGCGTCATAGACATAGGCGACACCGACGACGGCCGGTCCGACGATGTCGCCGACGTTGTAGGTCGCGACATCAACCGAATATGCCCGGGACGGAACGACATCGGGGACAACGCGCCGCAGTTGCGCACTCCATGCACCGGTGAGCATCGGGTGGAAGAGACCCGCCGTGCCCGCGATGAGCATGAGAACACCGAGCGGCCACGACCCCACGCCGACAGCGAGGGCTGCCGAGCAGGCGGCCAGGGAGAGGATGGCGAGCCCATAGCCGCGCTTCGGGTGCACCGCGCGGTCCATGAGCGCGCCGACGAGAGGGCCCACGATCCCGGCGATCGCGGTGACCGACGCGACGATGAGAGATCCCTCCGAGGCCGAGCCCCCCGAGGCGAGCACCCCCAGAATGATGGCGGTCGGCAAGCCCGCGTTGGCCGCGCGTGCGAGGGATCCGACGGCGGCATAGGTGGTGAGACGTCGCGTGGAGTTTCCGGGCATCCCGGAGCTCCCGAAGGGCGATGAACTCCCGGTGGACACGGTCGCAGCCTACGGATGACCACAGTGTGATCACACCGCAGTGCCAGCGCGGTGTGACCTGACTAAGAGAGCCCCCTAGAGTGTCACCGTCCCAGTTTCTGAGAATCGGAGTTCATCGTGGAGTTCGGCCAGTTCCTATGGAGCCTTCTCGTCATCTTCTTCATGATCATGTACTTCATGATCCTGTTCAGTGTCGTGATCGACCTGTTCCGGAATCACCAGATGGGTGGCTTCGCCAAGGCCCTCTGGATCATCTTCCTCATCTTTATTCCACTCATCTCGCTGCTCATCTACGTAATCGTCTACGGCAAGTCCATGGCCGAGCGCCAGCAGACGGCCGTGGTCGAAGCGCAGCAGGATCAGGCGGCGTACATCAAGCAGGTCGCGGGCACCAGCCCGGCTGAGCAGATCGCTCAGGCACAGCAGCTGCTCAACTCCGGTGCCATCTCGCAGGCGGAGTTCGACAAGCTCAAGACCAAGGCACTCAGCTAGACATCGTTCGCGCGTCTCCGAGGAGCACCCGATCTCAAAGATTGGGTGCTCCTCGCTTATCCGAGGGCGAAGGCTCCCGGCGTCGTGGCGAGGATGGCGAGGCCCGCGATGATGCCGAAGCTACCCAAGGCGAGGAAAGCGATCTGGATCGACCGACGTTGCACGATGGTCGTGAGACCAGCGACGAAGAGCACCACGGCGAAGAACACGTTGGCGAGGTCGAAGCGGTCGGAGTTGGCATCCGCTGTCTCTGCTGCGATGCGCAGGGCCTCAGCCTGCTCGTCGTAGGCCTGGCCCTCGACGAGCAGCACCTGGCTGGGGAGAGCGGCAAAGGTCGGGTTCTCGGGGACGAAGGGCGTGGGGGGCGTGGTTTCTTCAGGCTCGTCGGTCCACCACTCGAACGCTGCGAGGAGCTCTGGGCTCATGATCCCCTGCGTCAGATAGTCGGCGACCGTAGTGTCACCGTCCTTGCTGGCCGCAACGTACGCGAGGGCCGACTCGACAAAGATTGAGAGCTCCTGCTGGCGCTCCTGCCCTGACCGGATATACGCGTCGTTGGCGAGCGAGCGGGCGGCCTGCTGCTCGGAGTAGCTCTTCAGCACCAGATCACTCGTGAGTGATTCCCGGTACGCCGACCACGCGGTGAGCACGGCCGCGATGCCCAAGAGCACGGCTGCGGCGATTGCGAGAGCACCCTGTGTGACCGTCGATTTGCTCTCGGCGTTGTCACTCATCGTCTCTCCTGGGTTGTCCGATGTGCCGGGGCCCGTGATGACTGGGCCTGGCGACCGACCGTACTGGACCTTGGCGGCTCGCGGTGCCTGGAGAGCGCCAAAAGCTTGGCGTGATGCCTGGGTCAGACGTCGTTCGCCAGCCCGTCGATGACGTGCACGCCCGGATACTCGCGCAGGACCGCGCCTGGCAGCACGATCTTCGACCGGCGGAGGCCGCTGCCGATCACGATCGCCGGCTGTGCGATGACGCGCGAGTCCACCAGTATCGGCCAGTCCGCGGGCAGGCCGATCGGGGTGATCCCGCCGTACTCCATGCCCGTCATCGCCACGGCGTCATCCATCGGAGCGAAAGAGATCTTGCGGACGTCGAGCCAGCGCCTCGCGACGCCGTTGACATCGGCGCGAGTGGTCGCGAGCACCAGGCACGCAGCCATGCGCACCTGCCCCTCGCGCTTGCCCGCGAGGACCA
The DNA here is from genome assembly GCA_044360385.1 of Candidatus Nanopelagicales bacterium. Lineage (GTDB taxonomy): Bacteria > Actinomycetota > Actinomycetes > S36-B12 > S36-B12 > Mxb001. The sequence continues at coordinate 3,564 of JBIKKK010000136.1, read as the reverse complement.
CGCAGTTGGCCGAGGCCTCGAGCGGCACGGCATACGCCTCACAGAAGGCCGCTGTGTCGGCGAGATCGGGATCGATGGGTGCGACGCCGACGCTGTCGCTTCCGCTCCATTCGGCCAGGGCAGCGGCAGTCGCGAGGGCGAGGAGATCCACATTCGCGGTCGCGGGAGTGACATTGAGGTTGCCCAGCGGCATCATGTGCCGATGAGACCACATCCGGGGGGTGGCTAGGCGTGACGACGTGCATGAGCTATACCCCCTGGGGTATATTGGTCCAACCCGAGAGAAGGAGCGCGTCCCATGTGCAGCCCCGCCCCCTGCTACGCGTGCGGCAAGGTCACCTGGACCGGCTGCGGCGAGCATGCCGACCAGGTCATGGCGTCCGTCCCCGAGCCGAAGCGCTGCACCTGCGCCTAACCCTCTCCGCCTACCCGAGGCGAGGGCACCCGAAGCGAGCGGTCGCCGCTCGCATTCCCTATGCCGGGAGGCGCCATGCCCGCGCGCTCGGCTGACGGCGCACTGCGCGGTGAGCGCATGGCGACCATCCTCGTGCGCCTGCGTGAGCAGGGCGAAGTCCACGCCACCGATCTGGCCGCGGAGTTCGGTGTTTCCCAAGCGACGCTACGTCGCGATCTCGCGATCCTCGAAGAGCAGGGGCTGTGCACGCGCCGCTACGGCGGGGCCGTGCCCACCGAGTCGAGCACTGAGCTTCCCGTCGCCTACCGCGATCGCCGCTCGCAAAGGGAGAAGGCCGCTGTCGCCAAGGCCGCCGCTGATCTCCTGCCTCCCGGGCCGCAGACGGTGGGGTTCACCGGGGGTACGACGACCAGCGAGATCGCGCGCGTGCTGTCGAAGCGCGTGGACCTTGTCGTGGTCACCAATGCTCTCAATATCGCCAGTGAGATGGCGGCCAAGCCCCGCATCCGTGTGGTGGTCTCGGGCGGGGTCGCGCGCTCGCAGAGCACGGAGCTAGTAGGTCCCTGGGCCGAGTCGGCACTGGCTCAGGCCAGCATTGGCACGGCGTACATCGGAGTGGATGGCTTGGATCTCGAGGCGGGGCTCACGACGCACGACAACGTCGAGGCGCGCACCAATGCGGTGCTGTTGGAGCGTGCGGAGAGAGTCGTGGTTGTCGCGGATTCGAGCAAGATTGGCCGAGTACTCCCCGGGCTGATTGCTCCGCTCACGGCCGTGCACGTGCTGGTGACGGATGCGGGGATCACGACCGACGTGCTGGCCGCATTGTCAGCCGCTGGCGTGGAGGTTGTGATCGCCTAGCGGGCGGTGTAGCCCGTGAGCGAGGCGCGCTGGCAGACTCCGCGCATGGATCTCACGCAGCTCACGGCCACCGAGCTCATCGAGCTCTACCGCAGCGGCCAGGTCTCACCCGTCGAGGCGATGCAGCAGGTACTCGAGCGAGTGGAGCGCGTGGATCCGCTCATCAACGCCTTCGTCCTCGTCGACGCCGACGCCGGACTCGCGGCCGCACGCGAGAGCGAGGCGCGCTGGGTGGCACACCGCACGACAGGCGCACCCGTGGGCGCAGTAGAGGGCGTGCCGACGACCATCAAGGACATCCTCTGGACCAAGGGGTGGCCGACCCTGCGCGGCAGCCGCGCGATCAATCCCGATCAGCCCTGGGAGGAGGACGCGCCCTCCGTTGCGCGCCTGCGTGAAGCTGGCGCGGCGATGTTCGGCAAGACGACGACTCCGGAGTTCGGCTGCAAGGCCGAGACCAACTCCCCGCTCACGGGAATCAGCCGCAATCCCTGGGATCCCACAAAGACGCCGGGAGGCTCATCAGGTGGCACGGCGGCGGCGGTCGCAGCCGGACTTGGTCAGCTCAGCATGGGCACCGATGGTGCGGGGAGTGTGCGTATCCCTGCGGCCTTCTGTGGCAACGTCGGCATGAAGGCGAGTTTTGGCCGCGTCCCGGCGTACCCGCTCTCGCCCTTCGGCAGCGTGGCGCACGTCGGCCCGCACACGATGAGCGTAACCGACTGCGCGCTCATGATGAACATCGTCGCGCAGCCGGATCCACGCGACTGGACGTCACTGCCCTACGACGGCGTCGACTACCTCGCCGGTCTCGATAACGGTATCCGCGGCATGCGCATCGCCTACTCGCCCGCGCTCGGGTACGCCGAGGTCGACACCGAGGTGGCCGCGCTCGTCGCCAAAGCCGTCCGCGAACTCGAAGCACTCGGCGCGATCATCGAGCAGGTTGACCCCGGCATCGAGGATCCCCTCGACATCTCTACCGGGCTGTGGTTCGTCTCCTCCAAGACGGTCTACGACTCCCTCAGGCCCGAAGGCCAGGCGGTGACCGATCCCGACTTCGCGGCGCAGGCCGCGCAGGGTGCGGAGTTGAGCGCGCAGGATGTGCAGCTGCTCACCCTGAAGCGCAATGCGCTGGGCACGCAGATGCGTCTCTTCATGACCCGCTACGACGTGCTCGTCACGCCGGCGGTCGCGATCCCGGCCTTCGAGGCGCGGCCCGCAGGCGCGGTGCCGATGACGCCGGAGTCCATGCTGTCGTGGACGCCCTTCAGCTACCCCTTCAACCTCACGCAACAGCCGGCGATCACCGTGCCCTGCGGCCTCACGTCAGCGGGCCTTCCCGTGGGATTGCAGATCGTGGGACGCGCGCACGATGAAGTGACGGTCCTGCGCGCCGCCCGGGCCTACGAGACGGTGCATCCAGTGCCGCGGCCACGGATCTAGCCACGACGCTCCTACGGCGTGATCACGATCTTGTGCGCTGACCTGTCCGAGCGCATCGCCGCGAGAGCCTCGGCGTAGGCATCAATGGGGTAGCGGTGCGTAATGAGGCCCTCCGTGCGAATGGCTCCACTGCGGAACGCCGCCAGTGCGTCCGGGAATGAGTCCACTTCCGTGAAGGAGCCCATGATGGTCAGCTCGCGACGGAAGATCTCGAAGGGTGAGATGCTCACGAGGTCGGCCTCGTCGGCCACGCCGTAGTAAACGATGCGCCCACCATTGCGCGCCAGTCGAGGGAGTTCGGCGATGACATCGGCGCGACCGGTGGCGTCGATGACCACATCGAAGCCTTGCTCACCGCGCAGGCGTTCGACTGTCCCGCGAACGTCACTCCGATCGACCACATGCGTAGTGATTTCAGCGAGTCCCACCGCGAGATCGAGCTTGTAGGCATTGGGGTCAGCGACGACGACGGAGGCAGCGCCGTTCATGCGCAGGAACTGCGTGAGGAGCACACCGGTGGGTCCGGCGCCGAGGACGACGATGGAGCAGCCGGTGAGCAGATCGAGGCGGTCCATGAGGTGGGCAATGCAGGCTGCAGGCTCGGCGAAGACGGCAAGGTCGAGCGGGATACCGCTGGCGTCGAAGACCTGCCCGCGAGGGACGAGGACGAACTCCGCGAAGCCACCCGGCGTGGACGACCCGATACCGGAAAAGGAGTCGCACAGCCACGGTCGACCTTCGCCGCAGTAGGCGCAGGCGCCGCAGCTGGAGTTGGGATTGACCACCACCTGCTGCCCGACCTGCAGTGGGTTGCCGGCACCGTCGGCGTCGACCCCGGCTCC
>JBIKKK010000135.1:0-6025 GCA_044360385.1 Candidatus Nanopelagicales bacterium | reverse complement strand
CGATTCCGCGTCCCGATCGACCCCGATGACCTCGACTCCCACGGCCGCCAGGGCGACGGCCGCCGCCTGACCGATCCCGCTGCCCGCGCCGGTCACGACGGCCCGGCGGCCCTCAAGGCCGAGCCAGTCGGTCATGCGCGTGCCCCCACCGGCTGACTCGCTGCGATGACCTGCAGCGCGACCTTGGTCTGCTCCACCTGAGCCAGCCAGACGGGGCGCAGGATGTCGATGCGCCACTCGTGCTCCTGGGCCTGCGTCAGCGGGCCCGCGATGGGCACGAAGCCGGTGGGTGACGCCGCATGGATCGCGATCATGCGCACGGCGAGGTCGGCCTGGATCGGGTAGATCGGCGGCTGCGGGCCGCGGGCGCCGATCATGCCGACGAGATAGAGCTTTTCGAGGCCGAGTGGCACGACGGCTCCTCCGACGCGCAGCGGCGTGCCGTCCCGCGTGACAAGGAGCTCGTCGTCGAGGAAGGGCAGCGATGCGTGGAAGCCCGTCGCCCACAGGATGGTGTCGAAGGCGTCGCTGGTGCCGTCGCTGAAGTGCACGGTCGTGCCGTCGAAGCGTTCGATGCCAGGGCGCACCGTGATGCGACCGTGCTGCACCCAGTAGAGGAGGAGCTCGTTGACGACGGGTGGACCGTCAGCGAGTGCGCGGTGATCAGGGATGGGCATGCCCGGGTAGTCCGATACTTCCCCGACCGAGACGCGCATCATGAGGCGCGCGAGCAGGTCCTGCTCCTCGAAGGTGAACTCTTGCATCCACGCGAGCTCAGAGCGCGGCTTGCCGAAGAAGGTCTTGGGCTGGAAGTGGTGGCCGCGGCGGATCACGATGTGGGTGTCGAAGTGAGCCTGGGCAGCATCCACGGCAAGGTCGCAGCCAGAGTTGCCCGAGCCGATCACGAGAACGCGACGCCCCTGGATGTCCCCGGTGTTGCGATAGGACCCGGAGTGCATCTGCTTGCCGGTGAAGGCGCCCGGCACCTCGGGGATCTTCTGGTCGCGCAGGTGGCCGTTGGCGACGAGGACCCCGTCGTACTCGCGGCGTACTCCATCGGCGGTCGTCACCGACCAGCCGGCCGAGCCCACGGGGCCGTCCGTGGGCAGAGGTTCGACTCGGTCGACCGGAGTGTTGAAGGTGATGTAGCGACGCAGATCGAACTCGTCGGCGAAGAGGTGGAAGTACTCCAGCATCTGGTCGCGGTGGGGGAAGAGCGGCCAGTGCTCGGGCATGGGGAAGCCCTCGAAGCCCGTCACCTGCCGTGAGGTGATCAGGTGAAGGGCGTCGTAGTCGTGATTCCAGTGACCACCGATGGTGTCGGACTGCTCGAAGCAGTCGACGTCGTGACCGGCATCGAGCATGGCCTTGAGCGCAGCGAGGCCGGCGGGTCCGGCGCCGATGATGCAGTAGCGAGTCATGGTCACCCCAGGTGTTCGTGATGGTCGAGGACGTGATGCATGAGGGGGAGGTCGAAGATGCCGTCGAGCTGGGCATCCGGATAGCCGCGGGCGAACTCGCCCACGGTGAGGCGCACGTGCTCGCGCCAGGCGTGCTCAGCATCGGTGCGGTGACGTGCGCGGACAGCAACCATCAGGCGCTCATGCCGCTGGACGAGGGCAGCGTGGGCGACGTCGTCGTAGGTAATGTCGAGCACCTTGACGAAGACGGGGATATCCCGAGCAGTCTGATCGAGCACAGCGGTGACGCGCGGTAGACCGCTGAGATCGAAGAGCGCTGACTGGAACTGAAGGTCCGCTTGCATCATGAGCTGGGGGTCAGCCTGCACGTCGGGGTCGTGCAGGCGGCGCAGGAGCAGCTCGACTTCGGCGAACTCCGGACCCGTGGCGGCGTCCAGCTGCATCGCGTGATGGATGGCGAGCAGTCCCAGGCTCAGGCGCAGGACATAGACCTCGAGCACGTCCTCGAAGGTCGGTGAAGTGACGACCGCCCCGCGATTGCGTCGGAGCACGACGAGTCCCTCGCCGGCCAGGAGCCGGATGCCCTCGCGCACGGGGCCGCGCGAGACGCCGAGTTCGGCAGCGATGTCTGCCTCGACGAGGCGGTCCCCGGGCCGCATTGCCCCGTCGAGGATGGCATCGCGGATGCGCTGGGCCACGAGTTCGGACGTGGAAAGCTCGGGGAGGGGCTCGAGGCTCATCGCATGACATCCGCGCCGGAGATGACGATCGTCTCGCCGTCCATGAAGCCGGCAGCACCCGATCCGGTGAGGATCCACACCCACTCGGCGATCTCTGAAGGCTGCGCGACGCGGCCGAGGGGGATCGACTTCGCTGCCTCGGCCATGCGACCGGTCGCGGCGTTGCCCGGCGTATCGACCCAGCCGGGGGCGATGCCGTTGACGCGGATGCCGCGGGAGGCGAGCTCGAGAGCGAGCTCCTTGGTGAGCATCACGACGGCAGCCTTGGATGCGCCGTAGAGCAACTGTCCGGGTGACACGGTGAACGCATCGACGGATGCGAAGTTGACGATGGCCGAGCCGACGGCCATGTGGGGGAGCGCGGCGCGCGTGACATTGAGCAGTCCGTAGACATTGACGTCGAAGATCCGCCGGTAGAGATCCTCTGTGTAGGTCTCGAGCGTCGTAGGCGGGTAGACCCCAGCAATGTTGGCGACGGCATCGATTCCCTGGTCCGGTGCGTAGGAATCGATGGCCGCGGTGACCGCCTCGACGTCGCGGATGTCGACCGGGAGAGGTGTAAGTGCCGGGTGAGCGATGCCGAGGTCGGCGGTGAGGTCGACTCCCAGCACGTGCCACCCACGGGCGAGGTACATCTCCGCGGTGGCAAACCCCATCCCGCTGGCGGCACCGGTGACGACGGCGGTGGGCATGGCTGGACCCTAAGAAGGCCGATGGAGATTGTCAACAATCTGCAATAGAGGTACATCTGTCCCTGGGCTGCGGAGATCAGTCGTCGAGCCAGCCCTTAGACCGCTCCACGGCCCGCCGCCATCTGCGGTGGGCCTCGTCGCCGTCACCGCGGGGCGTGAAGATCCGGTCGCTCCTGCGAACACTGGCGAGGTCGGACTCCGCCGACCACACGCCCGTCCCCAGCCCCGCGAGGAAGGCGGCGCCCAGGCCGGTCGTCTGCAACTCGTGAGAGCGGTCGACAGGGATGCCGACCTGGTCCGCCTGCATCTGGCAGAGCAGATCGTTGGCGGCCGCCCCGCCATCGACCGCGAGCGCGGTGAGATCGACTCCTCCCTCGTCCGACATGAGATCGACCACGTCTCGCACCTGGAAGGCGATGGCTTCGAGAGTGGCGCGCACGACGTGCGCGCCCGTGGTGCCGCGCGTGATGCCGATGATGAGCCCGCGCGCGTAGGGATCCCAGTCAGGGGCTCCGAGTCCGGTGAGTGCTGGCACGAAGACCACACCGCCGCTGTCGGGCACGGACTCTGCGATCGCCTGGGTATCGCTCGCGGACTCGATGATGCCGAGGCCGTCGCGCAGCCACTGCACGGCCGAACCCGTGACGAAGACAGCCCCTTCGAGTGCGTAGGTGAGCGAGCCGTCCGGCCGGCCCAGCGCGACGGTCGTGAGAAGGCCCGAGTCGGTGGCGACCGCACGGTCACCGGTGTTGACGAGGAGGAAGGACCCGGTGCCGTAGGTGCACTTGGCCGATCCGGGCGTGAATCCCGCCTGGCCCACGAGGGCGGCCTGCTGATCACCCGCGATGCCAGCGATGGGGATATCCAGTCCGAGGAAGGTGGCCGGGTCCGTGCGCGCGATCTCGCCGTACGACGGGACGATCTCGGGCAGGGCATCAAGGGGCACGCCGAGGATCGCGGCGAGCTCGGCACTCCAGCGGCCCGTGCGGATGTCGAAGAGCAGGGTGCGCGATGCATTGGTCGGATCCGTGACGTGATGCAGGCCGCGTGTCATGCGCGCGATGAAGTAGGAGTCCACGGTGCCGATGGCGACGCGGCCCGATGTGACCTGCGCCCACGTCGTTGGATCGTTGTCGCGGACCCAGGCGATCTTGGAGCCACTGAAGTAGGGATCCAGGCGCAGCCCGGTGAGCTCGGTGACGCGTGCCTCGTGGCCGGCTGCGCGCAGGTCCTCGCATATCGCGGCGGTGCGCCGGTCCTGCCACACGATCGCGCGGCGCGGTGCCCCGAGAGTCTCGCGATCCCAGAAGCACACGGTCTCGCGCTGATTGGTGATGCCGACGGCCGTGGGGGCCTCGGGACTCGCCGCGAGCGCCTCGCGCGTGGCCTCGAGGGTTGCCGCCCAGATCTCGCCCGGGTCGTGCTCCACCCAGCCGTTCGCGGGGAAGTGCTGGGGGAACTCCCGGTAGCCCCGCGCCAGGATCTGGGCATCGGCCCCCACGAGGAGCGCGGTGACGCCCGTGGTGCCGCAGTCCAGGGACAGAATCGCCATGGCGTGACCCTAGCCGCCGGGCCAGGGCCATCGGCTAGGCTTCTGCACACGCTTACATAGCCGTAGGCCTTTCCCGAATCCAGGAGCACCCATGCGAGTCGGAGTCCTCACCGGCGGCGGCGACTGCCCCGGCCTCAATGCCGTCATCCGCGCGGTCGTCCGCAAGGGCGCCAAGGAGTACGGCTATGAATTCGTGGGCTTCCGCGACGGATGGAAGGGTCCGCTCGAGGGCATCACCATGCCGCTCGACGTGGCCGCGGTCCGCGGGATCCTCCCGCGGGGCGGCACGATCCTCGGCTCCTCGCGCACCAACCCCATCAAGTTCGAGGGCGGTGTCGAGCGCATCGAGGCCAACCTCGCCGAGCTCGGAGTCGACGCACTCGTCGCGATCGGTGGCGAAGACACCCTCGGCGTAGCCACCAAGCTCGCCGATCACGGCCTTCCGGTGATCGGCGTGCCCAAGACGATCGACAACGACCTCAATGCCACCGACTACACCTTCGGCTTCGACACTGCCGTGACGATCGCCACCGAAGCGATCGACCGCTTGCACACCACTGCCGAGTCACACCATCGCGTGCTCGTCATCGAGGTGATGGGTCGTCACGCCGGATGGATCGCACTGCACTCAGGCATGGCCGGGGGTGCCAACGTCATCCTCATTCCCGAGGTGCCCTTCGACCTCGACCAGGTCTGCGGCTGGGTGGAGCAGCGCTTCCAGCAGCAGTACGCCCCCATCATCTGCGTGGCCGAGGGTGCGTTGCCGAAGGATGGCGACCTCATCACCAAGGACACCACCGTCGATGCGTTCGGTCACGTCAAGCTCTCGGGGATCGGCGACTGGCTGGCGGGTGCGATCGAGCAGCGCACCGGCAAGGAGTCGCGGGCGGCCGTCCTCGGGCACATCCAGCGCGGTGGCACTCCGACGGCCTTCGACCGCGTCCTCGCGACGCGCTTCGGCCTCAACGCCATCGACGCTGTCAAGGATGGGGACTCGGGCAAGATGGTGGCCCTTCGCGGGACCGACATCGTGCGCGTGCCGCTCCGGGAGGCGACGGGCACGCTCAAGACCGTCCCCCTCGCGCGCTACGAGGAGGCAGCGGCCTTCTTCGGGTGACCTAGGCCGGGCGGGTCGGCCAAGCCGGCCCTATCCGGCTCCCCGTACCCTTGCACCATGTCCACGATCGCCTGGCCTGAACTGCCCGCTGTCCAGCAGCCGGTGTGGCCCGACGATGCCGCTCTCCAGGCGGTGCTGGCCGAGCTGCGCGCTCAGCCGCCCCTGGTCTTCGCGGGCGAGTGCGACATCCTCACCGAGCACCTCGGCAAGGCCTCGCGTGGCGAGGCATTCGTGCTCACGGGCGGGGACTGCGCCGAGACCTTCGCGGCCAACACCGCCGACTCGATCCGCGCCCGCCTGAAGACCGTGCTTCAGATGTCGGTGGTCCTCACCTACGCCGCGTCGCTGCCCGTGGTGAAGCTCGGTCGCGTGGCGGGCCAGTACTTCAAGCCCCGCAGCAATCCCATCGAGGTGCGCGACGGAGTCGAGCTCACGAGCTATCTGGGCGATGCCGTCAATGCGATCGACTTCACGCCTGAGGCTCGTCGCCCTGACCCCCAGCG
>JBIKKK010000134.1:0-6050 GCA_044360385.1 Candidatus Nanopelagicales bacterium | reverse complement strand
GCAAGCCCCAGGGCGATGCCATCGCCGATCTCGCGCTGCACAACTTCATCGAGATGCGCGACTCGGTCAACTCCCTGTCGTATCGGGCCCTGCACAGCACCGAGTTGCTCCTGCACCGCGCTCTCGGGGACCGCTACAAGACGCGCTACGAGATGGTGAGCTTCAGCACGATCCCCTACGCCGCGATCGAGCCGACCGTGCGCAAGCAGCGCACCGTCGCCGGTGTGGCGACGGCGGTGGGCCTTGCGGGACTGGCCTATCTCGGATTCGCCGCGCGTCGCAGGTAGTCGCTACAGCGCCGCGTCGGGGTCGAATGAGTAGCCGAAGCCCTTGCGCGTGACGATGCACTCCCCGAGTCCGGTCGGCGAGAGGATCATGCGGAGTCGGCGGATGTACTCCGTCACGGATCCTTCCGTGCGCCACGCGGATCCCCACACCGCGCGCAGGAGCGCGTCGCGACTGAAGACCACATCGGGATGCGCGGCCAGGTGGTGCAGGAGCGTGAATTCCCTCGCGGACATGCGCACGGGTGCGCCGCCGACCGTGATGGTGCGCCGGCGCGCGTCGATGCGCAGCCGACCGACCTCCACGTCACCGAGATCTGTCGCTGGTGGGGCCTGCGGCGCAAGCGCGCGTGGGTCGAGGACCACGATGTCGTAGTTCATCGCCTCGATGGGCAGCCGCCCGGTGGCATCGGCGTGATCGCGCACGTCGACGCGATAGCCCGCGCCGTCAAGGACCCCCATGAGCCTGGCTACTCGTCCGTCAGGGCCTCCCCCGAGCACGAGCACGCGCGGGTCATTGCTCCCGATCGACATGGATCCCCCCGAATCCCTTGCGTGCACCTCCCCCGTGGCGGTGCCAGGCCATGGTGGCATAGTTGTCCGACACTGGCCCCGCCATCGACACTGATGCGAGGAAATGACCCGGCTAGAGCCCCAACTCCACCCGCGCCGCATCGAAGGCGGCCGCCGGGTCGAGGACATCGAGCAGGATGCTCCGCATTCCAACGGCCAAGCCGCCCTCGACGTAGGACGGGTTGTCATCGATGAAGACGATCGCCTCGGGCGGTAGGCCCAGGAGCTCGGCGGAAAGCAGGTAGGGGCGCGGGTCGGGCTTGCGGATCCCGAGCTCGGAGGAGTCCACGAGCACCGGGAAATCGGGGAACCACGACTGGGACTCCACCCACTCCCGGCCCTGGAAGTCCATGAGCTCATTGGTGAGGATGCCCAGCGCCCTCCCAGCTGCCTTGCACTCCTCGACGAGGGCGAGGGCTTCGGCCCGCACGGGCTCCACCCCGGGCTGCTGGAACATCGCGCGCATGAGGTGGGGATGGCCGTCGAGCGGTGCACCGTTGGCCACGGCGGTGTCAGCGAAGGTCAGCCAGTACTCCCGCTCGGTGATCTCGCCACGCCGGTAGCGCTCCCAGGTCTCGTCCGGTGCCGTCCACTCCAGGGGCCCGCGACCGACGACCGTGCCGGCAGGCAGTCCGCGCAGGCGCTCGTAGTCGTCGGCGATTTCCCAGGCGGACTTGAAGAGCACGACGCCGACGTCGAGGAGCAGTGCCTGTGCGTGAGCCGCGCCCTTATCCAAAGCCATGCTCACATCCTGCCGATCCGTCAGTAGGACACCGACAAAGCCAGTCCGCGCAGCGGAACGCTCACGCCCTCAATTCCTCGAGTGCGAAGATCACATCGAGGGACTCGGGGTTGGCGAGCGCATCGCGATTGCGGACGGGCCGTCCGTTGACCGTGTCCCCCGCAGCGATCTCCGCCAGTTTGCCCGTGAGCGTGCGCGGCAGTTCGGTCACCTGCGCAATCACCGCGGGCACGTGGCGGGGGGATCCGCGCTCGCGCAGGGTGGTGCGGATTCGCCCGCGCAGGTCATCGTCGAGTGCGACGCCCGGCGCGAGCACGACGATGAGCACCATCCGCGTGTCGCCATCCCATACCTGGGCGAAGGCCAGCGCGTCGATGACACCGGGCACGTGCTCGAGTGCCGCGTAGACCTCGCCCGTGCCGATACGCACGCCCGCGACGTTCAGCGTGGCATCCGAGCGCCCGTGGATGATGAATCCCCCGTGCTCTGTGCGCGAGGTGAGGTCACCGTGGGTCCACACGCCCGGGTAGGCCGCGAAGTACGTCTCGTGGAGTCGCGTCCCGTCATCTCCCCAGATGCCGAGCGGCACGGTGGGAAAGGTATTGCGGCATACGAGCTCGCCGGGAGTGTCATCGGTCGTGGGATTGCCGTCCTCGTCGTAGACCACGACATTCATGCCCAGAGCCGCGCGCGTGATCTCGCCGGCCCGCACCGGCAGCGTGGGCGAAGCCGCGAGGAAGCAGCCGACCAGGTCCGTGCCGCCCGAGATGGGCTGGGGCATCACCGCAGGGCCGAGCTCATCGACAAGCCAGCGCGCGGTCGCTTCGGTGAGCGGCGAGCCGGTCACGAGCACCATACGCAGTCGCTCCAGGTCGCGCTCCTGTCGGAGGACTCGGCCCTCCGAGCGCATGGCGTCGAGAAGGCGCGCACCCAGCCCGAGGTGGGTGAGGTCAGCCGCATCGGCCAACGCGAAGAGCGCGTCACTAGCGGGGTACGTCGGCGCCCCGTCGTGCAGCACCAGCGTAGCCCCGGTGGCGAGGATGGAAACGGCCCAGTTCCACATCATCCAGCCGGTGGTCGTGTAGAAGCAGACGCGATCACCGGGACCGAAGTCACCGTGCAATCCCCCTTCGACCAGATGCTTGACGAGCACACCGCCCGCGCGATGCACGAGGCACTTCGGCTTGCCTGTCGTGCCGGAGGAGAAGAGGACGTAGGCCGGATGGTCGAAGGGCAGCGCCTCAGCCTGGAGCGTCACGCCACGGTGCCGCCGCTCGGCGTCCGCGAGCAGGTCCACCTGGAGAATCCGGTCGCTACCGGCCACGCACCTGGCTGCAATGCCGGCGAGGTCGACGACATCGGGATCGATCGGGCTGGTCGGGTCATCGGCACCCGGCACCACGAGCACCGCGCGCACACTGGGGAGTTCGCGGACGAGGTCGACAAGGTGCTCGCGACGATCGTGGCGCTTGCCGGCCCATCGATAGGAAGTGGTGCCGACGAGCACGATTGGATCGAGCTGGCCGAAGCGATCGACGATCGCCGGAACGCCGAATTCCGGCGCCGCGCTCGAGACCACCGCTCCCACTGCAAGTCCCGCGAGAGTGACGACGAGGGCGTCGATGCCGACGGGTAGGACGAGAGCGATGCGATCCCCTGGCGTAACGCCGCGGGTCCGCAGTGCTGCCACTGCGGCAGATACGCGCTCGAGCAGCTCCTCGCGCGTGAGCGAGGCGACGACGTGGATGCTGTCACCCACCTCTGCCGTCTGCATGACGATCGGATGGTCGGCGGAGTCCCTCTCGGGCACCGGGCGCAGGTAGGTGTCGACGATGTTGAGCATCGCGGCAGGGAAAAATCTTGCGTCGGGTAGCACCGCAGGCTCCGCGGCCACCTCACCTCTCACGCCGACGACGCCGAAGTGATCCCACACCAGCGACCAGAAGGCATCCGGCTCCGCGATGGACCAGGCATGCAGGTCGTCGTACGCCGTGAGATCCCGGCCCGCGCGCTCGCTCGCCGCGGCGGCGAACGCCGCCATCCGCGTGGGCCCCCCCGAGGGCAGGAACACCGGCTCGGCCATGGCCGCATCCTGTCATCGGGCCACATCCCGAGCCGGAAGGGGGAACCCGGCGTACCGTGGGGCGCCCCAGCCCGACAGAGGCGGCTCTGCCGACTCGCCGGGCTACACAGGGAGGTGAGCAGTGCCGGACGCGCAGCGCCCCATGAGCGCACAGGACGCGCTGTGGCTCACCATGGACCGCCCCAACAATCTCATGGTCATCGACGGCGTGATGCTCTTCGAGTCCCTACCCGACTGGGATGACCTCCTCCATGCGACCCAGGAGCGGGTCATCGATCGCTTCCCGGTCTTCCGGTCACGCGCACTCCTCGGTGAGAGCGGCTGGGTCTGGCAAGTCGATCCGCACTTCCACCTCGACCGCCATGTGAGGCGTGTGAGACTGCCCGAGCCTGCGGGCATGGCCGAGTTGGAGCGGTACGTCTCCGAGCAGCGTGCCCGCCCGCTCGATCGCGACCGTCCGCTGTGGGACATCGCCCTCGTCGAGGAAGTGACCCTAGACGATGGCGAGGTGGGATCCGCACTCGTGTGCCGCTTCCACCATGCGATCGCGGACGGCGTGCGCCTCACCCAGGTCATGCTCAGTCTGTGCGACACGACCGACCCGCGCGTGGAGGCCCTGGTCGCGCGGCAAGGTCCCTCCGGAGGGCCGCGCGGCATCGCGAGCGGGATCGTCAACGCGACCGGCGAGGCCATCGCGGATGCCGCTCGTGCCGTGGCGCGCGGTGCGGCGCACCTCGCGCGCGACACGCGCCATGCCCTCGGGACCGGAGCGGAGATCTGGGGCGAGGTGCTCCGCAGCCCGGGTCGACTCGTCGACGCCTTCGAGGCGATGGGACTCGACAATCGCTTCGCCAACACGACCGGCTCCGTCGCCAAGTTGGCATTGCGTGGCACCACGGTCCGCACGGTCTGGAGCGGGACACCCGGCATGCACAAGGCTGTGGCGTGGTCCCCGGGTATCCCCCTCGACGCCGTCAAGGCAGCGGGGCGGCGACACGGCGCGAGCATCAATGACGTGCTCCTCACGGCGGTGGCGGGTGGATTGCGCCGCTACCTGCATGCGCGCGATGTCGACGATGTCGATGAGATCGAGTGGATGGTGCCGGTCAACCTGGTCCCGATCGCCGAGAATCTCCCCGAGGACCTCGGCAACTTCTTCGCCCTCGTCATGGCCGTGCTGCCGCTCGATCCGGAGGACCCGGTGGAGCGCCTGCAGCGCACGCGGGCACGCATGGACCGCATCAAGCGATCCGAAGAGCCAATCATCACCTTCGGGGTGCAGCGCGGAATCTCCGCTGCACCGCGCCCCGTGAGCACGGCACTCACCGACTTCTTCGCCAACAAGGCTGTCGGCGTCCTCACCAATGTGCCCGGCCCGCGCGCACCACTCACCTTCGCCGGGGTCGGTGTGCGGCAGGTGATCGGCTTCGCGCCGTCCTCCGGGGACCAGCCCATGACGTGCACGGTCTTCTCCTACGCCGGCACGGTCACCGTCGGCTTCGCCACGGACGCCGCACTCGTGCCGGACCCCCGCGAGTTGGTCGAGGGCACCCTCACCGAGCTCGCCGCACTGGTAGGAATGGCCCCGTGACCTGGACTCGCGCATGAACGAGCAGACCTACACCGAGGTGATGCTGGTCGTCGCCCAGATCTTCGAGATCATGGCCGCGGCCGTCCTCATGATCGGCCTCTTCTTCGCCGCCTTCATGTCCCTGCGGCTATGGGCGCGAAGCCGCAGCGGGTCGGCCGGCTACAAGTTGATGCGTCAGACCTTCGGCGGCGTACTCCTGCTGAGCCTCGAGATCCTCGTGGCCGGGGACCTCATCCGCACTGTCGCCGTGGCTCCCACTCTGGACAACGTCATCGTCCTGGGCATCATCGTGCTGATCCGCACATTCCTGTCCTTCTCCCTCGAAATCGAAATCGACGGAGTACCCCCCTGGCGCAAAGGGCTCGTAAGCGGCGCCACGGTGATCTCGCAGGCACAGAAGTCCGCGCGCGACGTGCCTGACGCTAGCTAGCGCAATGGCGCAGCCTCCGCCCGCACCGGATGGTGATGCCGACATCCGATTTACCGGCCCGGCGTTCGCCATCGTCGTACTCCTCGCGGCGACGAGTGGCATCGTCGATGCGATCGCCTTCACGCGATTCGGGGTCTTCGTCGCCAACCAGACCGGCAACCTCGTCATCATCACCCTCAGCCTCGCCGGAGAGCAGAAAGCCACGACGCTAGTGGCCTGTTCGATCGCCCTGCTTGCCTTCAGCATCGGCGTTTTCGTGGCCATCTTCATCCGCCGTGAGCTGCGGAAGCGGAGCGGCGTGCCGCGGGCACGCGTGGCCATGCTGTCCGTCGAGGTCAGCCTCATCG
>JBIKKK010000133.1:0-6061 GCA_044360385.1 Candidatus Nanopelagicales bacterium | reverse complement strand
GACTGACATCCACGAGGGAGCATCGTGATCCGCACGCACCGGGCCGGCACGCTCACGAGCGCCGACGAGGGAGCCGAGATCACGCTCGCGGGTTGGGTGGACCGGCGCCGCGATCACGGCGGTGTGGCCTTCCTCGACCTGCGCGATGCCAGCGGTGTCGTCCAGGTCGTCGTCAATGATCCCGACGTCGCCCATGGCCTGCGCGATGAGTTTTGCCTGCGGATCGTAGGCACCGTGCGCCAGCGCCCCGCGGGCAACGAGAACCCCGACATCCCTACCGGAGGCCTGGAGGTCGAGGCGACCGAGGTGGAGGTGCTGAGCCCGGCGGCTCCGCTGCCCTTCCCTGTCGATGATCGCGCCACCATCGGCGAGGAGGCGCGCCTGCGCTACCGCTACCTCGACCTGCGCCGTCCGTCGGTGGGCGGCAACCTGCGCATGCGCTCCAAGCTCAACCAGATCTGCCGCGACACCCTGCTCGCGCGCGACTTCGTCGAGATCGAGACACCGACGCTTACCGCGTCGACGCCCGAGGGTGCCCGTGACTTCCTCGTGCCAGCACGGCTGCAGCCGGGCAACTGGTATGCACTGCCGCAGTCACCGCAGCTCTTCAAGCAGTTGCTCATGGTGGCCGGCATGGAACGCTACTTCCAGATCGCGCGCTGCTACCGCGACGAGGACTTCCGCGGTGACCGCCAGCCGGAGTTCACCCAGCTCGATGTCGAGATGTCCTTCGTGGAGCAGGAGGACGTCATCGAGGTCGGCGAGGCGATCGTCCGCGCCCTGTGGCAGGGCATCCTCGGCGTCGACATCGGCGAGGTGCCGCGCATGCCCTACGCCGAGGCGATGCGTCGCTTCGGCACCGACAAGCCCGACCTGCGCTTCGGTCTGGAGCTCGTCGACCTCACCGACTACTTCCGTGAGACGCCGTTCCGGGTCTTCCAGGCCCCCTACGTCGGGGCTGTCGTGATGCCGGGCGGAGCCGACCAGCCACGTCGACAGTTCGACGCCTGGCAGGAGTGGGCCAAGCAGCGCGGTGCCAAGGGCCTCGCCTACGTCACCTTCGGTGTCGATGGGGAGCTCGGCGGCCCGGTCGCCAAGAACCTTTCCGACACCGAGCGGGCGGGCCTGCAGGCCGCGGTCGGTGCATCGCCCGGTGACTGCGTTTTCTTTGCCGCCGGTCCAGTGCGAGATGCCCGAGCGTTGCTCGGCGCGACGCGCGTCGAGATCGGCAACCGCCTCGGCCTCATCGACGAGTCCGCGTGGTCCTTCCTGTGGGTTGTCGACGCACCGATGTTCGAGCGCACCGAGGAGGATGACGGCACGCAGGGCTGGACCGCCGTGCACCATCCCTTCACGTCGCCCAACTCCGAATGGGTCGACACCTTCGAGTCCGCACCCGACCAGGCCCTCGCGTGGGCCTACGACATGGTGTGCAACGGCAACGAGATCGGCGGCGGGTCGGTCCGTATCCACCGGCGCGACGTACAGGAGCGGGTCTTCGCGCTCCTCGGCATGTCCGAAGAGGAAGCGCAGTCGAAGTTCGGCTTCCTGCTCGAGGCCTTCCAGTACGGCCCGCCCCCGCACGGCGGCATCGCCTTCGGCATTGACCGCGTCGCGATGCTGCTCGCGGGTGCTTCGAGCATCCGTGACGTCATCGCCTTCCCCAAGACCGGCGGTGGTCAGGACCCCCTCACAGGGGCTCCCACGGCCATCACGCCCAAGCAGCGCAAGGAGGCCGGCATCGATGCAGCACCCGCTGCGCCAAGCCCGTCCGGCTGACCCTTTCCTGCGCGTGCGGATGGAGGACCCCGACGTCGGGGCCTACGCCATCGACGCCGATCACGTGGCGTTCCTCCGCACGGGGCGGACGTCAGGGGAGACGTGGGCAACCGCGCTCGGCGACGACCCTGCTCGCATCCTCGCGCTCATCGATGAGTTGCACGTGCACGGATTCGATGGCGTGACCGTGCACGATCACGTCTTCGAGTACCTGCCCGACGACATCCGCGGACCGGACCCGGGCCACTGGTCGCTGTGGGAACTCACCGGTGAACTCGCCTTCGCGAGCGAGACGGTGCGGTTGGATCCGGAGGATCCGCGCATTGACCCGCTGCTGGCCCACTCGTCCTCGGCCTACATCTACGCCGGTGACCCGCATGTGGTCGAGTGGAGGGGGATCACCGACGGCGACGCTCTCGTCGCGGTGGGGGCGCGCCAGGCGGCGGCGCATGGCGGCGCACACCTGGCGAGCATCTGCACCGATCCCGCTATGCGAGGGCAGGGCCTGGGCCGGGCAATCACCGCCTCCCTGGCCGCTGAGGCCCTGAAGGCGGGGGCGCCCTGGGTGTGGCTGGACATGTACGCCGACAACGCGGCTGCGGCCCGCACCTATCGAGCTGTGGGTTTCGAGGAGATAGGCCGTTATCGCTCAGCCCTGCGCGACGGTCCGTCTTCGCCGGCCTCCGAGGCGTAGCGAGTCGCGCGTAGGCTCCCCGACGTGGGTGCAACGCTCTTCGACGAGGCCGCCGGGCCGGAGCGCCCGGGTGCGCCACTGGCCGTGCGGATGCGCCCGCGCGATGTCGACGACCTTGTCGGCCAGCGGCACCTCCTCGCCGAGGGGAGTCCACTGCGCCGCCTCCTGGAGGGTGATCCCGCGGCCGCCGTCTCCTTGATCCTCTGGGGGCCGCCGGGGACTGGCAAGACCACACTCGCGCACCTCGTGTCGCGCTCAACCGGCGCGCGCTTCGTCGAGCTCTCTGCGGTGACCGCGGGTGTCAAGGACGTGCGGGAGGTCATCGAGCAGGCCAAGTCAGCGCTCGGGATGCAGGGGCGCGGCACGGTGCTCTTCGTCGATGAGGTGCATCGCTTCAGCAAGACACAGCAGGATGCCCTGCTGCCCGCAGTGGAGAACGGCTGGGTGACGCTCATCGCTGCGACCACCGAGAACCCCAGCTTCTCCGTCGTATCACCGCTGCTCTCGCGGAGCGTCGTACTCACCCTGCAGTCGCTCACCGACGATGACCTCGGCGTGCTGCTCGATCGCGCGATGCTCGATCCGCGTGGGCTTGGCGGTGCGATCGACCTGTCACCGGAGGCGCGCGACCACCTGCTGCGTATTGCCGGGGGAGATGCGCGCCGCCTGCTCACGGCACTCGACGCCGTCGCGGGCCTGGTCACCTCCACGCGCGGACCAGGCGCCACGGTCGCGCTGGAGGACGTGGAGGCGGCGGTGCTCACCGCCGCGGTGCGCTACGACCGCGATGGCGACCAGCACTACGACGTCATCAGTGCCTTCATTAAGAGCGTGCGCGGCAGCGATGTCGACGCCGCCCTCCACTACCTGGCGCGCATGATCGAGGCGGGGGAGGACCCGCGCTTCATCGCGCGGCGACTCATGATCCTTGCGAGCGAGGACATCGGCATGGCGGATCCCTCGGCGCTGCAGACGGCTGTGGCCGCGGCGGAGGCTGTCGCCATGCTCGGGATGCCCGAGGGTCGGCTCACCTTGGCCCACGCGACAATCCATCTCTCGCTCAGCCCGAAGTCCAATGCGGTGATCAAGGCGATCGACTCGGCCCAGGCTGACGTGCGCGCCGGGCGTATCGGGACCGTGCCCGCGCACCTGCGCGATGCGCACTACCCGGGCGCCCGGCCGCTGGGTCACGGTGTCGGATACCGCTACCCGCACGACGAGCCCGCGGGGGTGTCCGCGCAGGAATACCTCCCGGAACCGCTCGCGGACGCGCGCTACTACGAGCCGACGCGGCATGGCGCCGAGGCCGCCTGGGCGGATATCGCCGAGCGCGTGGAGCGCCTGCGAAAGGGCGGCTCCCCGGAGGCGCAGTCTGACGAGCGTTAGGCTCCGGCTATGCGCAGGACGGTCTGGATCGCCCTCGGGGCGACGGCGGGCGTGATCGCCTACAGGCGCGGCCAGAAACTCCTCGAGGAGGCCAAGGCACGCGGCGTCGTCGGCAGCGTCCAGGCGGCGACCTTCTCGGCCACGACCGTCGCGGCATCTGCCCGCTCCCTCCTGGAGTCCGTCTCCGGCTCCGGCACCGCTGAAGCGACTGTCGTGCGATCGGCTCCTGTCACGGGAGCGGCGGCTGCACGTGTGCTTGCCGAGTCGCGGACGGGCGGCTGATGGACTCCGCAGAAATTCGCACGCGCTTCCTGAAGTTCTTCGCCGAGCGCGGCCACCAGGTCATCCCATCGGCCTCGCTGCTCCTCGACGACCCGACGCTGCTCTTCGTCAACGCCGGCATGGTGCCCTTCAAGCCGTACTTCCTGGGAGAGGCTCCACCTCCCTACCCGCGTGCGACGAGCGTGCAGAAGTGCGTGCGCACCCTCGACATCGAGGAGGTGGGCAAGACGACCCGTCATGCCTCCTTCTTCCAGATGGCGGGCAACTTCTCGTTCGGCGATTACTTCAAGGAGGGCGCGATCCCCTTCGCCTGGGATCTGCTCACGGGCAGCATCGCCGACGGCGGCTTCGGCTTCGCTGAGGACAAGCTCTGGGTCACCGTCTACGACGACGATGACGAAGCGGCAGACATCTGGCACAAGCAAGTCGGAGTGCCGCGCGAGCGCATCCAGCGCCGCGGGCCCAAGGACAACTACTGGTCGATGGGCGTACCCGGACCCGGTGGGCCCTGCTCGGAGATCTACTACGACCGCGGTGCGGCGTACGGCGTCGAAGGCGGTCCCGTGGTCGACGAGGATCGCTACCTCGAGGTGTGGAATCTCGTCTTCATGCAAGAGGAGCTCTCGGCCGTCCGGTCGAAGGAGGACTT
The DNA here is from genome assembly GCA_044360385.1 of Candidatus Nanopelagicales bacterium. Taxonomy (GTDB): domain Bacteria; phylum Actinomycetota; class Actinomycetes; order S36-B12; family S36-B12; genus Mxb001. The sequence continues at coordinate 1,271 of JBIKKK010000133.1, read as the reverse complement.
CGACGTCTTGAAGCCGCTGCCGGCCAAGAACATCGACACGGGCATGGGCCTCGAGCGCATGGCCGCGCTTCTCCAGGGCGTGGAGAACATCTACGAGATCGACACCACCAAGCGCATCCTTGATCGCGCGAGCGAGCTCACCGGCGTTGTCTACGGCTCAGGCGAGAAGTCCGATGTCGCCCTGCGCGTCATCGCCGATCACTCGCGCACGTGTGCCTTCCTCATCGGTGATGGCGTCATCCCGGGCAATGAGGGACGCGGCTATGTCCTGCGCCGACTCATGCGCCGGGTCATTCGCAATATGCGCATCCTCGGCTGCGAGGACCCCTCGATAGGCGAGCTCATGGCGACGACCATCACGACGATGGCCCCGCAGTACCCCGAGCTCAATGATGAGGCGAGCCGCATCGGCACCATTTCTGTGCAGGAGGAGGCAGCATTCCTCCAGACGCTCAAGACGGGGACGCAGATCTTCGACATGGCGGCCGCGGAGGTGCGCAGCAACGGCGGCGCCCTCCTCCCAGGCGACCAGGCCTTCTCGCTCCACGACACCTACGGCTTCCCCTTCGACCTCACGCTCGAGATGGCCCGCGAGCAGGGCCTTGACGTCGACGAGGATGGTTTCCGTCGACTCATGAGCGAGCAGCGCGAGCGCGCCAAGGCTGATGCGCGATCGCGCAAGGCGGGCGTCGCATCCGTGACGGCCTACCGCGAGATCCTCGAGACTGGCGGCACCACCGGCTTCACGGGCTACGTCGAGACGTCGACGGAGGGTGTCATCACCGGCATCCTGCGTGACGGTGCTGTCGTGCCCGTCGCGCGTGAGGGCGAGCACGTGGAGATCGTGCTCAATCGGACCCCCTTCTACGCCGAGGCCGGCGGCCAGCTCGGCGACCACGGCCGCATCACCACTTCCGGCGGCTCCGTGCTCGAGGTGTACGACGTGCAGACTCCCGTGCCGGGCCTCTTCATCCACCGCGCGACCGTGGCCACGGGCGAGGTCGTGTCCGGCGATGAGGTTGTGGGGCAGGTGGACGGTGAGCGTCGGCGGGCCATCTCGCGCGCACACACCGCGACCCACCTCGTGCACCGCGCCTTCCGCGAGTTCCTCGGCGAAACCGCGACCCAGATGGGATCGGAGAACGCACCGGGACGGCTGCGCTTCGACTTCCCCAGCTCCGGGCCGGTGGGCGATGCCACACTCCGCGACGTGGAGGCGCGCGTCAATGATGTGCTGGCGGCTGACCTCGAGGTCATGGCGCAAGTCATGA
>JBIKKK010000132.1:0-6066 GCA_044360385.1 Candidatus Nanopelagicales bacterium | reverse complement strand
ATCCTTGATCTTGTCCGGGGGGTCGACCTCGGGCACCTGCGGCTGGGTCGGCGGAGTCACCGTGATGGTGGCGCTATCGCGGTTGTTGGACGGGTCCGGGTCGCGCTGCGAGGACGACCCGATGGCCGTGTTTCGCACCTTGCCGCGCACGTCGGTGGCGACGCGAGCGACCAGGCGGAAGGTGGTCGACTCGCCCGCGGCCAGGGCGCGGCCCGCACTGCACTGCACCGGCCCCTGCTCGTCGGTGCACCGGGGGTCGGAGGCGCTGCGATTGAAGGTGAGCCCCGTCGGAAGCGTGTCGAGGACCTGGGCGTCGCTCGTGGATCCCGGCCCTCGGTTGGTCAGCGTGATTCGGAAGGTGGCCGTGCCACCTGCCGCGACCGTGGAAGGTTCCGCCTGCTTGCGCACGGCGATGTCGGCATCTCGCTGGAGGACGGCCGAGGTCGCCGACCTGTTGTTGGAGCGATCGACGTCCTCGCGCTTGCCGGTCACGGTGGCGACCGAATTGACCTGGGTGCCCGACCGTGGTGTGGCGCTCACGAGCGTGATCGCCGGCAGCGACGACCCCATGCCTAGGGGGCCGGCGGTGACGCACTGGATCCGGCGCCCTTCGATATCGCAGGACCAGCCCGCACCTGACGCGCGCTGGGGTGTCGCGGACTGCTGCTCGATCACCACGCGAATCGGCCCGGGCTCGGTGGCGGGACCGTTGTTGCGCACCGAGACGGTGGTGCGCCAATCATCGCCCGCGCGGAGATTCGTGGGCCCGAAGTGCGCAATGTCGAGGTCGAGGAAGTCGTCTGCGAGGTGGGTGACCTCAGCCTCGGCGCCGGTGCCGGGGGATTGCGGCTCGACCGTTGCCTCATTGACGATCGCACCGGTCGCGAGCGGCGAGACGAGGCCCGTCACATAGATCGGGGGAATTGCTCCGCCGACGGGGAGGGTGGCCTCGGTCGCGCAGCTGACGCGCTGACCGGTGACGCTGCACACCCAGCCATCGCCCGTGGCCGCGCTGGGCACGATGGAAGACGGCATGTCGTCCACCACGACGGCACCGCGCGCATCAGTGGGCCCGGCGTTCTCCACATTGAGGACGTAGGTGACGTTGCTCCCGGGCACGAGCTGCGTGCCGGCTGCGCGACCACGGATGGCCTTGGTCAGCTCAAGTCGGGAGGCAGGATCGGTTGTAACCGTCACCTGGCCCGGGGGGCGGTCGCCACCCGGGGTGGAGGAAGAAGCGGTGACGACATTGGTGAAGGTGCGCCCCGGAGTGCTCCACGAGGGGTCTGTCCGCGCGACGACCTGCACCGATGCCGCGGATCCGAAGTCCAGTACGGGGATGTAGCAGCTCACCACGCTGAGCGTGGAAGCCGAGCAGTCCGGTCCGCTGTTGTCCGGGCCGCTGTTGTCCGGGGTGATCGACTCCACGGTGAGGCCCACCGCGCCGAAGTCATCGGTGAGGTAGACGTCGCGTGCTGCCGAGGGTCCACCGTACGGCGGGGCATTGCTCACGGTGAGAGTGAAGGTCACGGTGTCGCCTGCCGTGACGCGTGTCGGCGTCGCGGACTTGCTCGTCCAGATGCCGGCTTCCTTGGTCACTGTCACGGGTGCCGTGGCGACGTCGTTGGCGGGATTGCTATCCGGCTGCGGCGAGCTCACGATGCCCGTCAAGTCATAGGTCCTGGGCAGCGTCTCGGGATCCGGTGCGGAGACGTTGAGGGTGAGAGGAGGGGCGGTCGCTCCGGCGGCGAGGGTGGTGCCCGTAAGCGTGCACGTGGTGCGCTCCGCGACCCCAGCGCAGGTCCAGGCACTGCCGGACGAAGCACTCAACTGAAGGGTCGTGAGGCGACTGAACCTAACCGTGATGGGGCCCGGGTCGGCGACCGGACCGTTGTTGCGGACCGTGAACGTCAGCGGTCGGGACGGGCCACCGGCCTCAAGGGCGGCTGAGCTCGCCGTCGTGATGGCGAGGTCGGCATCGGTCTCGAGCGTGATCACGTCCGTCGCTCGATTGTTGTCCAGGTCGATATCGCGCAGTGGCGACGTCGTCGTGAGGACCGCCTCAAGCGTCTTGTCCTCCGTCTCGCCCGCGGCGACGGAGACCTCGAGGACCAAGGGGGTCAACGTCGTGTCGACATCCCAGGACGTGGTGAGCGGCAGCGTGCAGCGCACGGTGAGCGGAGCGCTCGTGGCCGAGCCGGTCGACGGGATGCACGACCAGTCGCTCCCGCTGTGTCCGGCGAGGCTGGTTCCCAGCGGGAGCGTGATCGTCTGGAGGGCATCGGCGCCAGCGGGCACGGCCCCGGGACCACCGTTGAACGAGCGTACGGTCACGGGGATCGCGGATCCCCCGGCGACAGCCTTGCCCGGGTGGGAGAGGCTCTCGATGCCGTCGAAGACCCGGTCCGTGTCGGCCGTGTCGGTGGCAGTGTCGTTGCCCGGAGTCGGATCGGGCTCGTTGCCCGACACGCTGGCGGTGTTGGAGACCTCGGCGGGTGCGTCGGCCAGGACTTCGGCGACCAGGGTGATGGACTCAGCCGACGTGCCTGCGGGGAGAGTCCCCGTGAGCGTGCACTCTACTTCGGCGGTGCAGGTCCAGCCATCTCCTGACGCGGAAACGAGCTGCAGGTAGGCGGGTAGACGGTCGGTGGCCGTGACTCCGGTCGCATCGGAGGGACCTTCGTTGCGCACGCCGATCGAATAGGTGATCGTGCTTCCCGGGATCGCGGGCCCGTCGTGCCACTTGGCGATCGCGAGGTCTGCGCTGCGGTCCAGGGGTGCGTCGACCGTCGAGGTGTTGTTGGTCGGGTCAGGGTCGGGAGTGTCGCTTGCGACAGTCGCGGTATTGCTCACCGTGCTGCTCGCCGATGCCTCCTCTGCCACGGTGACGGTGACCGTGATTGGCGTCGCGCTCGCACCCGCGGCGAGCGACGGCCGGCTGCACCGCACGGTGGGGGCGGTTTCGACACAGGACCAGCCGCTCCCCGCCGCCGAGATCAGCGTGAGTCCCGCCGGAATGGAGTCGGTGACGAGGACCGCCTCGGCCGAGCCGGGCCCGGCATTGGCCACGCGCAGGGTGTAAATGGCGGTCTGCCCGGCGACCAGCACCGTCGGGCTGACAGACTTGGCGATGCTCAGGTCGGCGTCATCCGCGATCACCATGAGCGACGTCTCGTTGGACACGCCGGTCACGTCGAAGCCGGAGGTTGCTGCCGTGCCGGCCACGCGGAAGTCATTGGCGAGCACGGTGCCTGCGCCAGCGTCCGAAGCGACGCGCATGCGGTAGGTCACGATGACACTGGCGCCGATGGCGAGGCGTCCGCCCGACGTAGCGCTCGCGCCCTGACCGACGCGCAGGGTGAGGGAGCCGTCGGCGAAAGTCGCCGTGGAGCCGGTATCGGGGACGGGCTGCCCGTCGACCTTGAGGCTGCCGGGCAGGTAGGCGGCTCCCCCCGGCAGCACGTCGGTGATGACTGTGCGATCAGAGGCATCGCCGTTGTCAGCGGTCACGTCGTTGGTGAGCACGAGGGTGTACTCGAGTTCGTCGCCCGCGCGCACAACGTCACCGTCGAGGTCGACGACGGACTTGCGAGCAGCAAACTTCGGGGAGAAGAGCTCCGTGGAGAAGGTGAGTGCCGCGGGGTAGTACTGATCGCCCGACGACGATGCCCGGAAGGTCGCCGAGGTCGCGTTGTTGGCGATGCGGCCCGTCGCGTCGATCAGGCCGGTGTCGAAGCCCAGCTGGTTGACGTAGTCGGGGGACTTGGCGGAGAAGCGGGCCGTCTTGGTCGTGATGGAGGAGTTGAAGTAGTTGTCAGCCGGGCGACGGGCGTCGCTGAGGGCCTTGCCGTTGAGCAGGAACTGGTCGCCGGTGATGCCGAGGTCGCCCTCATAGGCGACCACGCCGAGTGCGGTCCGGACAGGTCCCGTCGGAGGGGTGCGGAAGCCGGACACGTCGATGGTCGCGGGCGATCCCTGGGTGACACTCACGAGACCGTCGAAGACGCTCATGGCACGCACGGGCTCGGTCGGGTCGCCGTAGACCACGACGAGCGACCAGCCGGCGAAATGGTTGACCCCCAGGTCACCCTTGACGTCGGCGACGACGTAGGTGCCGCGCCCGGCCGCGCGCACCTGGGCTGTCACGTCCGCGAACGCGGCGTAGGTCTTGTTGCTACCCGATGTGGACATGCTCGTCACGTTGCCCGTGACGCTGGTGTAGGCGGCGGCCCCGGGGAGGCGCAGACGTGCGGTCGCGGCATCGACGGGTGTGCGGCCCTTCGCCTGATCGCCTGAGGCGCCTGCGCCCCAGTAGAGCCCGGCGAAGAGGACGGGTGCGCCGGTGGGGATCTGCAGAGCAGCACTTGAGGAGTTGACGGTGGTCGGGTCGTCGTCGATGTCGACCATCACCATGGAGTAGCTGTTGTTGTTGAAGCGTGACGACGTGCCGCCGCCGCGTAGGGCCTCTGCACAAGTGGACGCACTCGTCGGGCACGTCATGAGGGTGTTGCCCGCGATGACGAGATCGCCGGCAGCGTTGACGCTGTAGCGCTCGGGGAAGGTATTGGCGCGAGGCTGGGGGGCCGTGCTCTGCGTGGAGCCATCGGCGGCGGAGGCTGCCGGGATCCCGGCGAGGAGCGGGGCCGCGAGGGTGAGGGCAAGGACGCCTGGGAGCGCGCGAAGTCGTGTCACTCATGCACCCTACAAGGGGCGAAAGTGTGGTGTGCCTTCCTCAGGCGAGAGGCGTATTCACCATGGCCAAGGCCGCGCTGGTGAGGTAGCCCCACAGCTCAGCCTCGTCGTCGGCTGCCATGTCTCGGGCATCGACGGCTGTCCGCATATGGGCGATCCAGCGATCGTGCGCGTCGGCTCCGATGGAGTAGGGCGAGTGGCGCATCCGCAGGCGTGGATGGCCGCGCAGATCGGAGTAGGTGGTGGGGCCGCCCCAATACTGTTCGAGGAACATCCGCAGACGCTCCTCCGCCGGGCCGAGGTCCTCGTCGGGATACATCGGACGCAGCACGGGGTCCTGGGCCACCCCGACGTAGAAATCCCGCACGAGGGCGGTGAAGAACTCGTGGCCGCCGAAGCGCTCGTAGGGGGAGAGTGAGTCGGTCACGGACCTATTGTGACGCTCAGGCTAGGCGGGTGCAGCGATGGCGTCGCCCACGCCGTCGATGACGGTGCGGAAGTCCACCGTCGCATCAAGGCCGCAGAGCAGGGCAATGGTGCCCATGACGGCCCGGTGCTCGAGCAGATAGTCGGCGGGGAATCGCAAGCGGCTGGCGCCCTGCAGTGCCTGGACCGGATCCTGGAATTGCTGCGAGCGCGACTGGAGCCACTCCTTGCTGAAGGTGAACTCCTCGCGGGTGTAGGGCCGATCGTCCGGGTCCAGCATCTCCATGAGGTGATCGGCCGTGGTCGAGTCGCTCACGAGCCCAGCGTCACGCCACGCGTCGAGGACGGCGGTGAAGTCGCCCCGCGTGCTGAGGATGAGGGTTTGCGCGAAGAGGTGCGTGAAGAGTCCGGAGTCCTTGGCCACGCTGCCGAAGTCGAGTACGGCGAGCCGCTCGTCGTCGAGGAGACGGAAGTTGCCCGGATGCGGATCGGCATGCGTCGCGCCGACCAAGCGCGGAGACCAGAAGGAGAAGCGCGCCAACTGGCGACCGGCAGCGTCGCGCCGGTGTGCGGGCTCGTCGACCAATGCGGTGAAGGGTGTGCCGTCGACCCACTCGGTGACGAGGAGCGTCTCGGTGGCGAAGTGCACCTTAGGGATAACGATGCCCTCGGGTTTCCAGGCCTTGCGGAAGCGCTTCTGCCACGCGGCCTCGTGCGTGTAGTCGAGCTCCTCAGTCAGGCGTGCGGCGTGCTCGTCGACGAGTGCCTTGACATCGAGAGTGGGCAGCAATCGACCGACGAGTGGGGCCATGGCGCGAAGTTGCATCATGTCGGACTTCACGACCTTGGGCGCATCGGCGTACTGCACCTTGATCGCGACCGGGGTGCCGTCGGTCCACGTGCCACGGTGGACCTGGCCCAGGCTGGCCGCCGCGATCGCCTCGGGCT
>JBIKKK010000131.1:0-6091 GCA_044360385.1 Candidatus Nanopelagicales bacterium | reverse complement strand
AACTTACGGATTCCCATGGTGTTCGTCCCTCGCCCTAGCTGACCGGTCCGCCGAAGATGTCGATGCGATCGCCCTGCGCCACGGACACGATGGCCCGCTTGGTCGCAGCGCGACGACCGAACCCGCGGCGGGTGCGGATGCGCTTACCCTCGCGGTTCATCGTGTTGACTGACGTCACCCGCACACCGAAGACCTGCTCGACCGCGATCTTGATCTGGGTCTTGTTGGCGTCGGGGGCGACGATGAAGGTGTACTTGTTCTCGTCGAGGAGTCCGTAGCTCTTCTCCGAAATCACGGGGGCGAGTAGGACGTCACGCGGATCAGCGATCCTCATGCCGACACCTCCGATTCGGTCGCGATGGCCTTGGCGCCGCGACCCTTGACGGGTCCGGCAACGAAGGTGTCGAAGGAAGCCTTCGTGAAGATGACGTCATCGCTGACGAGGACGTCGTAAGTGTTGAGCTGGTCGGGGGCCACCACCCGCACGTTGGGGAGGTTGCGCGCGCTCAGCCACGAGGCGACGTCATCGCGCTCGACCACGACGAGCAGGTTGGGCCTCTCGGTGATGTCGAGCAGGAAGGCCTGAGCGCTCTTGGTCGAAGGCTCATCGCCCGCCACCAGGGACGCCACGACATGGACCCGACCCTCGCGGGCGCGATCCGACAGGGCACCGCGGAGCGCGGCGGCCTTCATCTTCTTGGGGGTGCGCTGGTCATAGGACCGGGGCGTGGGGCCATGGACAACGCCGCCACCCACGAACTGCGGTGCGCGGGTGGAGCCCTGGCGGGCGCGACCGGTGCCCTTCTGCTTGTAGGGCTTCTTGCCGCCGCCGCTCACCTCGCCGCGGGACTTGGTGTCATGTGTGCCCTGGCGGGCGGCGGCGAGCTGCGCGACGACCACCTGGTGGATGAGGGGGATGTTGACCTGGACATCGAAGATCTCCGCGGGGAGATCGACATTGCCCTGCTCCTTGCCCCCGGGGACGAGAACCTTGACGGAACTCATGAGGACACCGCCTTCGAGGTCGTGCGGACGAGCACGAGACCGCCCTTGGGGCCGGGGATGGCGCCCTTGATGAGGAGGAGACCGCGCTCAGGATCCACGGCGTACACCTTGAGGCCCTGGGTCGTATGACGCACCGAGCCCATGCGCCCCGACATCCGCATTCCCTTGAAGACGCGGCCCGGTGTGGCGCAGGCGCCGATGGAGCCGGGCTTCCGATGGTTGCGGTGAGCGCCGTGGGAGGCGCCGACGCCGGAGAAGCCGTGACGCTTCATGGTGCCGGCGAAGCCCTTGCCCTTGCTGGTGGCGGTCACGTCGACGACCTCGCCCGCGGCGAAGGCATCAGCGCCGACCTCCTGGCCGAGGGTGTACTCCGAAGCGTCGGAGGTCCGCAGCTCGACGAGGTGGCGCCGCGGTGCGACACCGGCCTTGGCGAAGTGGCCCGCGTCGGGCTTGTTGACGCGGCGCGGATCGACGGCGCCGAAGCCCAACTGAACCGCTGAGTAGCCGTCGTGGTCGGGGGTGCGAACCTGCGTCACGACGCAGGGACCCGCCTTGACAACGGTGACGGGAACGACGCGGTTGTTCTCGTCCCATACCTGGGTCATGCCGAGCTTCTGCCCGAGCACTCCCTTGACTGTCCTGTCCATCGTCATCGTCCTAGAGCTTGATCTCGATATCGACGCCGGCCGGGAGGTCCAGGCGCATGAGCGAGTCGACGGTCTTGGGTGTGGGGTCGAGGATGTCGATGAGGCGCTTGTGGGTCCGCATCTCGAAGTGCTCTCGACTGTCCTTGTACTTGTGGGGCGACCGGATGACGCAGTAGACGTTCTTCTCGGTCGGCAGCGGCACCGGTCCTGCGACCTTTGCGCCCGTGCGGGTCACCGTGTCGACGATTTTGCGCGCCGACGAGTCGATGACCTCATGGTCGTAGGCCTTGAGCCGGATTCGGATCTTCTGTCCCGCCATGGTGGCTTCGCCTGTCCTTCTTGAGTCCGTGCCGCTGTCTGTCCGTGCCGCTATCTGTCTGCGTAGTGCCGTGTCTGCCGAGTTCGGGGGAGGCGCGTGGGCGCCTCCCCCTCTCCCAACTACTTGAGGATCTTGGTGACGCGCCCGGCACCGACGGTGCGGCCGCCCTCGCGAATCGCGAAGCGCAGGCCGTCCTCCATGGCGATGGGCTGAATGAGATCAACCTTCATCTCGGTGTTGTCACCGGGCATGACCATGTCCTTGCCCTCGGGCAGGTGCACGACGCCCGTGACATCCGTGGTCCGGAAGTAGAACTGCGGACGGTAGTTGTCGAAGAACGGGGTGTGACGGCCGCCCTCGTCCTTGCTCAGGATGTAGACCTGGGCCTCGAACTCGGTGTGCGGGGTGATCGAGCCCGGCTTGCAGCAGACCTGGCCGCGCTCCACGTCCTCGCGCTTGGTGCCGCGGAGGAGCAGGCCGACGTTCTCGCCCGCCTGGCCCTCGTCGAGGAGCTTGCGAAACATCTCGACGCCGGTGACGGTGGTCTTCGCCGGCGGTCCGGGACGGATGCCGACGATCTCGATCTCCTCGTTGACCTTGACGATGCCGCGCTCGATACGCCCGGTCACGACGGTGCCGCGGCCGGTGATCGTGAAGACATCCTCGACGGGCATGAGGAAGGGCTTGTCGACCTCACGCTCGGGGGTCACGATGTAGGAGTCGACCGCGCCCATGAGCTCCATGATCGACTCGGCCCACTTCTCGTCGCCATTGAGCGCCGGGAAGGCGGCCACGCGCACCACGGGGATGTCGTCGCCGGGGAACTCGTAGGTCGACAGAAGCTCACGGACCTCCATCTCGACCAGCTCGAGCAGATCCTCGTCATCGACCATGTCGCACTTGTTGAGCGCGACGACGATCGCGGGGACGCCGACCTGGCGAGCAAGGAGGACGTGCTCCTTGGTCTGGGGCATCGGACCGTCGGTGGCGGCGACCACGAGGATCGCACCGTCCATCTGAGCGGCGCCGGTGATCATGTTCTTGATGTAGTCAGCGTGACCGGGGCAGTCCACGTGTGCGTAGTGGCGAGCCTCGGTCTGGTACTCCACGTGAGCGATGGAGATCGTGATGCCGCGCTGACGCTCCTCCGGGGCCTTGTCGATCTGATCGAAAGGCGTGAAGGGGTTGATGTCGGGCATCTTGTCGTGCAGGACCTTGGTGATCGCCGCGGTCAGCGTCGTCTTGCCATGGTCGATATGCCCGATGGTGCCGATGTTCACGTGCGGCTTCGTCCGCTCGAACTTCGCCTTCGCCACGGTGGGCTCCTCTTCGTTTCGGTCCGTCCGACTGTCGCGGATCGGGGTTCTTGTCTTGGTTTGCTGGGTGTTCTTCGATCCGCGACTTACTCGCCGCGAGCTTTCGCGATGATCTCCGTGGCCACGTTCTGCGGAACCTGGGCGTAGGAGTCGAACTGCATGGTGTAGCTGGCCCGGCCCTGGGTCCTGCTGCGCAGGTCGCCCACATAGCCGAACATCTCGGAGAGCGGCACGAGGGCACGCACAATGCGCGCTCCAGCCCGCTCGTCCATGGCCTGGATCTGGCCACGGCGGGAGTTGAGGTCGCCGATCACGTCGCCCATGAAGTCCTCGGGCGTCGTCACCTCCACGGCCATCATCGGCTCGAGGAGCACGGGACCGGCCTTGCGGGCGGCCTCCTTGAAGACCATCGACCCGGCGATCTTGAAGGCGAGCTCCGAGGAGTCAACCTCGTGATAGGCACCGTCGAGGAGAGTCACCTTGAGGTCGACCATGGGGTAGCCGGCGAGTACGCCGTACTCCATCGCGTCCTGGCAGCCGGCATCCACGGAGGGGATGTACTCCCTGGGGATACGACCACCGGTGACCTTGTTCTCGAACTCGTAGCCGCCCTCGCCCTCCGTGTTGGGAGCGAGCGTGATCTGGACCTTGGCGAACTGGCCGGAGCCACCCGTCTGCTTCTTGTGGGTGTAGTCAACCTTCTCGACGGTCTTGGTGATCGTCTCGCGGTAAGCGACCTGGGGCTTGCCGACGTTGGCCTCGACCTTGAACTCACGGCGCATGCGGTCGACGAGCACCTCGAGATGCAACTCGCCCATGCCGGAGATGATCGTCTGGCCCGTCTCCTCGTCGCTTTGCACGCGGAAGGTGGGATCCTCCTCGGCGAGGCGCTGGATGGCCGTGCCGAGCTTCTCCTGGTCGCTCTTGGTCTTGGGCTCGATGGCCACGGAGATGACCGGGGCGGGGAAGCTCATCGACTCGAGCACGACCGGCTTGGACGGATCGCAGAGGGTCTCGCCCGTGGTCGTGTCCTTGAGGCCCATGACAGCAACGATGTCGCCGGCGCCCACAGCGTCGATCTCTTCACGCTTGTTGGCGTGCATTCGGTAGATCTTGCCGATGCGCTCCTTGCGGTCCTTGGTGCTGTTGAGCACCGCGGTGCCGGTCTCAAGGCGGCCGGAGTAGATGCGGACGTAGGTGAGCTTGCCCAGGTGCGGGTCGCTCATGATCTTGAAGGCGAGGGCCGAGAAGGGCTCGTCATCGCTCGGCTTGCGCTCGATGGCCTCGTCCTCGTTGCCAGGCTTGTGACCCTCGATGGCCGCGACGTCGAGCGGCGACGGAAGGTAGGCGACCACGGCGTCGAGCATGGGCTGGACGCCCTTGTTCTTGAACGCCGAGCCGGTGAGCACGGGGGTGAGCTTGTCGGCGAGGGTCGCGCGGCGAATGCCGGCCTGGATCTCCTCGACGGAGAGCTCCTCGCCCTCGAGGAACTTCTCCATGACGGCGTCGTCGGCCTCGGCCAGGGTCTCGAGGAGCTTCTCGCGCCACTCGGCGGCCTGACCAGCCATGTCGGCGGGAATGTCCTCGACGACGTAGTCCTCGCCCTTCTGGGTCTCTCCGCGCCAGGTGAGGGCGCGCATGCTCACGAGGTCGATGACTCCGAGGAAGTCCGACTCCGCACCGATGGGGATCTGGAGGACGAGCGCCGTGGCGCCGAGACGATCCTTGATCATGTCGACGCACATGTAGAAGTCGGCGCCTGTGCGGTCGAGCTTGTTGACGAAGCAGATGCGAGGGACGTTGTAGCGGTCTGCCTGACGCCACACGGTCTCGGACTGGGGCTCGACACCCGCGACCCCGTCGAAGACGGCAACCGCGCCGTCGAGCACACGCAGCGAACGCTCCACCTCGACGGTGAAGTCGACGTGGCCGGGCGTGTCGATGATGTTGATCGTGTAGCCCTTCCACTCGCACGTCGTGGCTGCGGAAGTGATCGTGATGCCGCGCTCCTGCTCTTGCTCCATCCAGTCCATCGTGGCTGCGCCTTCGTGGACCTCACCGATCTTGTAGTTGATGCCGGTGTAGAAGAGGATGCGCTCGGTGGTCGTGGTCTTGCCCGCGTCGATATGCGCCATGATCCCGATGTTGCGGACCTTGGCGAGGTCGAGCTTGGTCGCGGTGGACACCCTTGACTCCTTCTTCGCTTCTTCGTTGCCTCGGCGCCGACTACCAGCGGTAGTGGGCGAACGCCTTATTCGACTCGGCCATCTTGTGGGTGTCCTCGCGCTTCTTGACGCTGGCGCCGAGGCCATTGGAGGCGTCGAGGATCTCGTTCATAAGGCGCTCGGTCATGGTCTTCTCGCGACGCTGACGGGAGTAGGACACGAGCCAGCGCAGCGCCAGGGTGGTGCTCCGGCCAGCCTTGACCTCGACGGGGACCTGATAAGTCGCGCCGCCGACGCGGCGGGAGCGCACCTCGAGGGTGGGCTTGACGTTGTCGAGGGCGCGCTTCAGCGTGGCAACCGGATCGGTGCCGGTCTTCTCACGGCAACCCTCGAGGGCGCCGTAGACGATGGCCTCAGCGGTGGAACGCTTGCCATCGAGGAGCACCTTGTTAATCAACTGGGTGACGACCGGGGAGGTGTAGACCGGGTCGATGACGATCGGCCGCTTGGCAGCCGGGCCCTTGCGAGGCATCAGCCCTTCTCCTTCTTCGCGCCGTAGCGGGAGCGAGCCTGCTTGCGGCCCTTCACGGCCTGGGTGTCGAGGGCGCCGCGAATGATCTTGTAGCGGACGCCGGGGAG
>JBIKKK010000130.1:0-6148 GCA_044360385.1 Candidatus Nanopelagicales bacterium | reverse complement strand
GCCATCGTCGTGGATTTCGGCACGTCGACCAACCTGGACGTCGTCTCGGCCCAGGGCGAGTTCCTGGGCGGGGCCCTTGCGCCGGGTATCGAGATCTCCATTGACGCGCTCGCGCAGCGAGCGGCCCAGTTGCGCAAGGTCGAACTCGTTCGACCGCGGTCGGCGATCGGCAAGAACACCGTCGAGGCCCTGCAGTCGGGGGCCCTCTACGGCTTCGCGGGGCAGGTGGACGGACTGGTGCGTCGCATCGAGGACGAGATCGGACCCGTCCAGGCGGTGATCGCCACGGGCGGTCTTGCCCCCATCGTGGTCCCGGAGTCCGAGACGATCACCCACCACGACCCGGATCTCACGCTGGTCGGCCTGCGCCTGGTGTTCGACAAGAACGCTGACTGACTACCCTTGCGCCCGTGACGGATCTCGACGCGCAGGACCCGGCAGACGACCTGCCCGAGCAGATGCGCGTCCGTCGTGACAAGCGCGACCGCCTCCTGGCAAGTGGCCGAGAGCCCTACGCCGTCCGACTCCCCGTGACGCACACCGTCGCCCAGGTGCGCGAGGCCTATCCCGAGCTCGACGTCGACGTCGCGACGGGCGACCGCGTGGGCGTGGCCGGGCGTGTGATCTTCCAGCGCAATACCGGCAAGCTCTGCTTTGCCACCCTCCGCGCGGGTGATGGAGTGGAGCTCCAGGCCATGCTCTCGCTCGCGTCCGTGGGCGAGGAAGCCCTCGAGGAGTGGAAGCAGTTGGTCGACATCGGCGACCACGTCTTCGTCGCGGGCGAGGTGATCACCTCCAAGCGGGGCGAGCTCTCGGTCCTCGCCGATGAATGGCGGATGGCCACCAAGGCGCTACGGCCGCTGCCGGTGGCGCACAAGGCCCTGTCGGAGGAAAACCGAGTCCGCCAGCGCTATGTCGATCTCATCGTGCGCCCGGAGGCGCGCGAGATGGCGCGCATGCGCGTCATCGCCGAGGCGAGCGTGCGCCGTAGCCTCGCCGAGCGCGGCTTCCTCGAGATCGAGACCCCGATCCTGCAGACGCAGCAGGGCGGTGCCGCCGCGCGCCCCTTCGTCACGCGTTCTCACGCACTGGACTTGGAGCTCTACCTGCGCATCGCGCCGGAGCTCTTCCTCAAGCGCGCGCTGGTCGGCGGACTCGAGCGCGTCTTCGAGATCAATCGCAACTTCCGCAATGAGGGCGTCGATTCGACCCACTCGCCGGAGTACGTCGCCCTGGAGTTCTACGCCGCTTACACCGACTACCGCGATGTCGCTCGCATCACGCGCGAGATCATCCAGGAGGCAGCCCTTGCGGCGACCGGGTCACTCCAGGTCACCCACGCCGACGGCAGCGTGCACGACCTCTCCGGCGTCTGGCCCGAGATCGACTTCTACGGCTCGGTGTCCGAGGCCGTGGGCCGCGAGATCACGCCAGCGACGTCGGTCGATGAGCTCGCGGGCCTGTGCCGTGCGGTCGGCATCGAGCCGCAGTCGCACTGGGTGGCCGGCAAGTACGTCGAGGAGCTCCTCGACCACTACGTCATCCCGACGCTGGATCGACCCACCTTCGTCATGGACTACCCGGAGGACACCTCTCCTCTCACGCGCGCTCACCCCGACCGGCCGGGTGTCGTGGAGAAGTGGGACCTCTACATCGACGGCTACGAGCAGGGCACGGGCTATTCCGAGCTCGCCGACCCGGTGATCCAGCGTGAGCGACTCCTGGCCCAGGCCGCACTCGCGGACCGCGGCGATGACGAGGCCATGCCCGTCGATGACGACTTCCTGCGCGCGCTGGAGATCGGCATGCCCCCGGCCGGCGGTGTCGGCGTCGGCATCGACCGCCTTCTCATGACTCTCACCGGACTCGGCATCCGCGACACCATCCTCTTCCCGCTCGTGAAGCCCGAGCGATGAGCACGGGCGAGTTCGTGATCCGTCCGGCGCGCACTCCTGACGTGGCGGCGGTGCGCAGGTTGGTGGGCCTCTACACCGAGGACGGCCGACTCCTGGCCAAGGCGCCGGTCACGCTCTATGAAGACGTCCAGGAGTTCCTCATCGCCGAGGTCGACGGCGTGGTCATCGGATGCGGCGCACTCCACGTCATGTGGGAGGACCTCGGGGAGATCCGCACCCTGGCCGTCGATCCCGAGCATGCCCGCAGCGGCGTCGGCGGTCGGATCCTCGACGAGCTCATCGACCGTGCGCGAGAGCTCGGGCTGGCACGGCTCTTTTGCCTCACCTTCGAGGTCGACTTCTTCCGCAGCAGGGGATTCGACGAGATCGAGGGGAGCCCCGTCGACCACGCGGTCTTCGAGCAACTCCTGCAGAGCTACGACGAGGGCGTAGCAGAATTCCTCGACCTCGAGCGCGTGAAGCCGAATACCCTCGGCAACCACCGCATGCTTATGCTTCTTCGGTGAAGTACGCCGTCGCGCTCGCAGTCGCCGCCCTATCCCTAGGTGCACTCTCCCTGGGAGGCGCCGTACCCGCCAGCAGCGCCCCTGCGCAGCCCCTGGCCGGAGTGGTCATCGCCCTCGATCCCGGTCACCAGCTCGGCAACTCCAATTCGGAGTTCTTCGACGAGCTCGCCCGCACCCACTTCAACGGGCACATGACCAAGGGCTGCAACACGAGTGGCACCGCGACGAATGCGGGCTACCCGGAGGCCACCTTCAACTGGAATGTCGCGCGCCTGGTCAAGGACAAGCTCGAGGCGCTGGGGGCCGATGTCAAGATGACCCGGCACTCCAACTCCATGCGCAAGTGGGGTCCGTGCGTGGATGAGCGCGGGCGTTTCGGCACGAAGGTGGGCGCCGATCTCATGCTCTCGATCCACGGAGACGGAGCCAGTTCCTCCGGATACGGCTTCTACGTCATGGTGCCGTCGGTTATCAAGGGCTGGACCGACGACATCTCGGCGAAGTCCATCCGCCTGGGCAAGCGCTTCGTCTCCGGCATGGCCGGCGCTGGCGCGCCGCGGTCGACGTACATCTCCGGTCAGATGCTCATCACGCCCGAGATCTCGACCCTCAACTTCTCCGATGTGCCAGTGATCCTCCTGGAGTCGGGCAATATGCGGAACTCCTCTGACGCGGCCCGGATGTCCTCCTCGGCGGGCCAGCGGCAGTACGCCGACTGGATCGTCGCCGGGATCCGGGCAGCGCTGAAGGCCTGACCCCCTCATCTGCCCCCCTTGCCCCGGGGTTCGCTGGGGGCTGAATCCCCCCGGGAAGGACCGGGCGGCCCCAGGTGTTACCCCTATGCGGCCTCCCCGGGGCGCGGACAGGTGACCTCGGGCAGGCGGCGCTAGCATCGAACCAGCCGGGCGGCTCGTGCGTCGCATCCGGACAGGCCCGGGCCGTAGAGGAATCTGGGCCGCAGACAGAAGGTGGGAGAGCATGTTCGAGAGGTTTACCGACCGGGCTCGCCGGGTCGTCGTCCTGGCCCAGGAAGAGGCCCGGATGCTCAACCACAACTACATCGGCACCGAGCACATCCTGCTCGGGCTCATCCACGAGGGCGAAGGCGTCGCCGCCAAGGCCCTCGAGAGCCTCGGCATCTCGCTCGAGGCCGTGCGCTCGCAGGTCGAGGAGATCATCGGCCAGGGCCAGCAGGCACCGAGCGGTCACATCCCCTTCACGCCGCGCGCCAAGAAGGTCCTCGAGCTCTCGCTGCGCGAGGCGCTGCAGCTTGGACACAACTACATCGGCACCGAGCACATCCTGCTCGGCCTCATCCGCGAGGGCGAGGGCGTCGCCGCCCAGGTGCTGGTCAAGCTGGGCGCCGATCTCAACCGCGTGCGCCAGCAGGTCATCCAGCTCCTCTCCGGCTATCAGGGCAAGGAGCCGGCGACCGCTGGTGGCCCGGCCGAGGGCACGCCGTCCACCTCACTCGTCCTCGATCAGTTCGGCCGCAACCTCACCCAGGCTGCGCGCGAGAGCAAGCTCGACCCGGTCATCGGGCGCGAGAAGGAAATCGAGCGCGTCATGCAGGTGCTGTCGCGGCGTACCAAGAACAACCCGGTCCTCATCGGCGAGCCCGGCGTGGGCAAGACCGCCATCGTCGAGGGCCTCGCCCAGAGCATCATCCGCGGCGAGGTGCCCGAGACCCTCAAGGACAAGCAGCTCTACACCCTCGACCTCGGCGCGCTGGTCGCCGGCAGCCGTTACCGCGGTGACTTCGAGGAGCGCCTCAAGAAGGTGCTCAAGGAGATCCGCACGCGCGGCGACATCATCCTCTTCATCGATGAGATGCACACTCTCGTCGGCGCGGGTGCTGCCGAAGGTGCGATCGACGCGGCCAGCATCCTCAAGCCCATGCTCGCGCGCGGTGAGCTCCAGACGATCGGCGCGACCACCCTCGACGAGTACCGGAAGTACGTCGAGAAGGACGCCGCGCTCGAGCGTCGTTTCGCACCCGTCCAGGTCAACGCCCCCGACGTGAGCGACACCGTCGAGATCCTCAAGGGTCTGCGGGACCGTTACGAGTCGCACCACCGTGTCTCGATCACCGACAGCGCCCTGGCTGCGGCCGCGCGCCTGTCGGACCGCTACATCTCCGATCGCCAGCTCCCCGACAAGGCCATCGACCTCATCGACGAGGCTGGCTCGCGCCTGCGCATCCGTCGCATGACGGCGCCGCCGGACCTGCGTGAGTTCGACGAGCGCATCGCCAATGTGCGCCGCGAGAAGGAGTCGGCCATCGATTCCCAGGACTTCGAGCTCGCTGCTCGCTTGCGCGACGACGAGAAGAACCTCCTCGCCGAGAAGGCCCAGCGCGAGCGCGAGTGGAAGGCCGGCGACATGGATGTCGTCGCCGAGGTCGATGAGCGCCTCATCGCCGAGGTCCTCGCCCTCATGACCGGCATCCCGGTGACCGACCTCTCCGAAGACGACGCCCAGCGCCTCATCCGCATGGAGGAGGAGCTCCACCGCCGGGTCATCGGTCAGGAGCAGGCCATCCGGGCATTGTCGAAGTCGATTCGCCGCACGCGCGCGGGTCTCAAAGACCCCAAGCGCCCGTCGGGCTCCTTCATCTTCGCCGGGCCCTCGGGCGTCGGCAAGACCGAGCTCTCCAAGACGCTCGCGGAGTTCCTCTTCGGTGACGAGGACGCGCTCATCTCCCTCGACATGAGCGAGTACTCCGAGAAGCACACCGCGTCACGGCTCTTCGGCTCGCCTCCCGGCTACGTCGGCTACGAAGAGGGCGGCCAGCTGACCGAGAAGGTCCGCCGCAAGCCCTTCTCCGTCGTGCTCTTCGACGAGGTGGAAAAGGCCCACCCGGACATCTTCAACTCGCTGCTCCAGGTGCTCGAGGAGGGCCGCCTCACCGACGCCCAGGGTCGGGTCGTGGACTTCAAGAACACCGTCATCATCATGACGACCAACCTCGGCAGCCGCGATGTCTCCAAGGGCGTCATGCTGGGCTTCGCCCCGGAGAACGACGACCTGTCGGCCTACGAGCGCATGAAGACCAAGGTGCAGCAGGAGCTCAAGCAGCACTTCCGCCCTGAGTTCCTCAACCGCATCGACGACACGATCGTCTTCCACCAGTTGAGCAAGGCCGAGATCGTGCAGATCGTCGATCTCATGATCAACATGCTCGATGAGCGCCTCAAGGACCGCGATATCTCGCTCGACCTCACCCAGTCCGCTCGCGAGCTGCTCGCGGAGCGTGGCTACGACTCCTCGATGGGAGCGCGTCCGCTGCGCCGCACCATCCAGCGCGAGATCGAGGACCCGCTGAGCGAGAAGATGCTCTTCGGCGAGATCACGCCGGGGTCCATCGTGCTCGTCGATGCGGTGGTGGGCGATGAAGGCTTGGACTTCACCTTCACGTCGACTCCCAAGGCCGACGTGCCCGACTCTCCTCCGATCGAGACTGCCGGTACCGACTGATGCGCAGGGAGGGTGAGGCGTGGCACGTGGCCCGCTGATCCCCGGCCTGCGCGAGTACGACGCTCCCCGGCGTCGGCGGTCGCCCGTCTTCTGGATGTGGACCGTCGGCGCCGTCGTCGCGTTGACAGCGCTCGTCGTGCTCGGCGGACTCGTGGCCGGCATCGGCCCGCTGCGCGCCCTGGGCACCGATGAGACCCCGCTCAACCCGGTCTCCTGGCGTCCGACCGCCGATCCGCAGATGATCCAGGT
>JBIKKK010000129.1:0-6165 GCA_044360385.1 Candidatus Nanopelagicales bacterium | reverse complement strand
ACCCGTTCGCCACTGATCCAGCGGAGCAAGCTCCGCTTTCACCGTTCGACTTGCATGTGTTAAGCACGCCGCCAGCGTTCGTCCTGAGCCAGGATCAAACTCTCCGTTAAGGAATGTTGATTGCGCCGAAGCGCTATCACCCAAACGTGAGTGATCATGGCGGACAGAGCTGAATGCTTCTGTCAACCAAAGGAACCGTCACGAGTCGTCAAAGACGCCCCGTGAACGGGGTTATTTGGCATCGATATGTGGCACGCTGTTGAGTTCTCAAGGAGCGGTCGCGCATCGGGCGCGCCTGCGGTGCAGGCCGTTCCCGGGGCGACTCGCAACGTTACCCGCGCGACAGCAATTCGGTCAAATCCGCCCGAGGGCGTACCCGACCGAATCGAGTCGACATGGGAGTCGTTGCGCCTTGCAGGACCGGCCTGATCGTCACCCGAGGGGCTTTCGACGTCCGGGGCTTCCGTGCGAGGAAGTACGACTATACGCGCCCGCAATGCCCAGGTCAAATCCTCAGGGGCGCTCCGGGCGTGATCTGGCTCACCCCTCGAGCAGGATCCCCGCGAGGGTCCGGCGCCCCCTGCGGAGCACCAGGTATCGCCCGTGCAGAAGGTCCTGGGTGGTCGGACGAAGGGCCTCGTCCCCAACTCTCACATTGTTCACATACGCCCCACCCTCCCCCACCGTGCGCCGCGCCTGGCCTCGGCTGGGGGCAAGGCCCGACCGGGTGAGGAGGTCGACGATGTCGGGGAGTGCGCCCTCGCTGATGTCGTCACGCGAGAGAACGGCGTGGGGCAACTCGCGGAGGGCTGCATCGAGAACATCCGCAGGCACGGCGCCGAGATCCCCCTGGCCGAAGAGTGCCTGCGCTGCTGCCTCCACGGCCTGAGTGGCCTCTGCTCCATGCACCAGCGTGGTCAACTCGTCGGCGAGCGCGCGTTGAGCAGCTCGCCGCGCAGGCTCCGATTGCGTGGCCTCCTCGAGCGCTTCGATCTCGTCATGGCTGCGCATGCTGTAGAGCCGAAGGTAGGTGGAAACATCTCGATCGTCAGCATTGAGCCAGAACTGGTAGAACGCATAGGGACTCGTCATGGAGGAGTCCAGCCACACGGTCCCGGACTCGGTCTTGCCGAACTTCGTGCCATCGGCCTTGGTGACCAGCGGTGTCGTCAGCGCATGCACATGCTCCGACTCGGTGCGACGGATCAGGTCAACGCCCGCAGTGATGTTTCCCCACTGATCCGAGCCACCCATCTGCAAACGACAGCCGTGGCGCCGGTACAGCTCGAGATAGTCGAACGACTGGAGGATCTGGTAGCTGAACTCTGTGAAGGAGATGCCTTCCGCCGCAAGCCTTGCCGCCACCGCTTCGCGATCGAGCATGCGATTGACACTGAAGTGCTTGCCGATGTCGCGCAGGAAGGAGATGACGTCGACATCCTTCGTCCACTCGAAGTTGTTGACCAACTGCGCCGCCGCGGGCCCCTCGAAGTCGAAGAAGCGCGAAAGCTCAGTTCTCAGCCGCCCGACCCACTCCTCTACGACATCGACAGGGTTGAGGGTGCGCTCCCCCGTCATCTTCGGATCTCCGATGAGGCCCGTGGCACCACCGACAAGTGCCAACGGGCGATGCCCGTGCGCCTGGAAGCGTCGCATCGTCTGGATCTGCAGGAGGTTGCCCAGGTGCAGGCTCGGGGCGGTGGGGTCGAAGCCGATGTAGAAGGTGATCGGTCCCTCATCGAGGTCAGCGCGCAGAGACTCCAGGTCCGTGCTCTGCGCGATCAGGCCACGCCACTGCAGGTCGTCGATGAGAGCACTCACGAGCACGCATCCTCTCGCATGGCAGCAACCCAACGGGCGGGTGGGCTAGGGGCAGGGCTTCCCTTTACTTCCTCGGCGCACGCACCCTGGGCGTGGCAGCACGATAGGGGCTCACGGTCGGATCCTGCGCAGCGAATCGCCAGGGCGTGCCCGCGCCAGGACCGGCGACCCCGGTCCGGGGGCCCACGACATGCGTGACAAGGGGGCGAGGCGCAATCTCGAGGCGGATCCGCGACGACGGGTCGAGCAGGTCGCTTCCATCAGCCTCGCCGGTCAGGCCGAGAGCGACCGCCAGCCTTGCCGGCCCGCGTGCCAGGTCCCGATCTCGGTGTGCGCTCGGCCGACGCTCTCGGGCAAGGTCAATGCCGTCGATGATGCGGCCTGCGCGCAGCAGCACTGCGGAACCCTGTCCGGCGGGTCCAGTGACGACGTTGGCACACCAGTGCATCCCGTAGGTGAAGTAGACGTAAAGGTGCCCCGCTGCCGCGAACATCGTGCGATTGCGCGCTGTCATGCCACGGAACGCGTGGGAGCCGGGGTCCTCTCCCTCTCCGGCGTACGCCTCGACTTCAGTAATGACCATCGACACGCGGCCCTCGGATGAGTCGGCAACGATGCGGGAACCGAGGAGCCGAGGCGCAACCTGCACCGGGTGGGCCGTGAGCAGTCGTCGACCGGTCGCCATGGCTTCAGTGTCGGGGAGGAGTCCCCGTCAGGCGAGGCCACCCGCCCACGTCCGCTCCCCCCGGCGCGTCGGGGGCGGGTGGCCTCAGCCACACCCTTGCGGTGGGGTCTGACATCCCGTCCGGGCTGGCCCGGCAGACCGGCGAAGCCGTCCCTGTCGGGCGGCGGCGCCCTGCCAGATGCGTCCCGCCAGGACGCCCAATCCAATACCGGCCAGGTTGGCCAGGACGTCCTGCGCCTGGAGCGACCGCTGACCCAGCAAGCCCTGGACTCCCTCGAGCGCCGTGGCATAGGCGAGGAGCACGACCAGCGTGATGACGGGGCGCGGGGACGTCTGAGCCATCACGGCAACCAAGGCCAACGCGGCGTATCCGACGAGATGGAGGATGAGCGCGAGCGCTTCGCCAAGGTCCGCTACTTCGACTCCGGGCGTGCCCCGAGGTGGGAGGAGCGCCGCCACGGCAGCGAGCACTGCGAGAATGAGCGCGGCCACCGCCCAGGCGGTGCGCCATGCCGGCCCGGTCAAGGGCTACGCGCCTCGCGCCCAGGCCGCGTCCGCAGCGACGAGCAAGCGGGCGTCGGCGAGCTGCTCGCGCACCCGCACGGGCGCGGTGCCGCCAAAGGACGCACGCGAAGAGACCGAACCCTCGAGGGACAAGACGTCGCGGACCCCTGGCTCGAGGTGTGAGGAGATCGCGGCCAGGGCCTCGTCGTCAAGGTCCCAGAGCTCGATGCCATCCGCCTCAGCGGCACGCACACACGCACCGGCGATGTCATGCGCGTCGCGGAAGGGCACGCCTTGACGCACCAGCCACTCCGCGATATCGGTCGCGAGCGCGAACCCCTCCGGCGCGGACATCGTGATGCGGACACTGTCGAATCTCAGAGTGGCGATCATGCCCGTCACCGCGGGCAGCACCAGGAGGAGTTGGTCGACAGCATCGAAGACCGGCTCCTTGTCCTCTTGCAGGTCGCGGTTGTAGGCGAAGGGCATGCCCTTGAGCGTGGCGAGGAGCCCGGTGAGGTCTCCGATGAGGCGCCCAGACTTGCCGCGGATGAGTTCGGCCACGTCGGGGTTCTTCTTCTGCGGCATGATCGACGAGCCGGTGGACCACGCGTCGTCGAGGGTCGCCCAGGCGAACTCGCGCGAGGTCCACAGCACCACTTCCTCGCCGATGCGCGAGAGGTGCACCCCGAGCATCGCCGCGGCGAAGAGGAACTCCGCCACCCAGTCTCGGTCGCTCACGGCATCAATGGAGTTGGCCAGGGCTCCGCGGAATCCCAGGTCGCGTGCCACGGCCTCGGGGTCGAGGCCCAGCGATGAACCCGCGAGAGCACCAGCGCCCAGCGGAGACAGGGCCGCGCGCTCATCCCAGTCCCGCAGACGATCGATGTCCCTCGCGAGGGCGTGCACGTGCTTGGCGAGTTCGTGGCCGAGCGACACCGGCTGAGCGTGCTGGAGGTGGGTGAATCCCGGCGCGATGGTGTCGACATGTGCGTCGGCTTGCGCGAGGAGTGCTTCCTGGAGGCCGATGACCCCGTCCGCGATAGCGCGCGCCTGATCGCGCAGAAAGAGACGGAAGTCGGTGGCCACCTGATCATTGCGACTACGCCCGGCGCGCAGCTTGCCGCCCAGGGGACCCAGGCGCTCGAGCAGGCCGCGCTCGATCGCCGTGTGCACGTCTTCGTCTTCAGGGTTGGGCGTGAAGTCACCCGTGGTGACGTCTGCCGCCAGCGCATCCAACGCATCGAGGACGCGCGTGAGCTCCGCAGCGTCGAGCAGGCCCGCCGCGTGCAATACCCGGGCGTGTGCGGCGGTCTGCCGAATGTCATACGGCGCGAGGCGCCAGTCGAAGTGGACGGACGCGCTCAGGGCCGCCATTGCGTCAGCAGGACCGCGGGCGAATCGGCCACCCCACAGACGCGTGGGCTGCGACTCCTCGCCACTCATGTCGACTCCACTCCGGCCGGGGACCGGCCCTCAGCCATCGTCAGGATCTCAGCAGCCACGCCCGCGCCGGCATCGACACCGCGGGTGACAAGCAGCACGGTGTCGTCGCCGGCCACCGATCCGAGGATCTCAGACCATGGGGCTCGATCGAAGGCCGAGGCCAGGTACTGCGCACCACCGGGCGGAGTGCGCACGACGACGATGTTGCCCGAGGACTCCACGGACACCACGAGTTCGTGGGCCGCGCGCGTCAGTCGACCCATCTCCGCCCCCGGGTCGATGCCGACCTCAGCCACCAGGGTGTAGACCGCACGCCCGTCCTCCTGGGCGACCTTGACGGCACCGAGATCCACCAGATCGCGGGAGAGCGTGGCCTGCGTCACCGCGAAGCCCTCCTGAGCGAGCACACCGCGCAACTCCTCTTGCGAGTGGATACTCCTGCTGGCAATCACCTCACTGATGCGCGTACGCCGCGCCGCCTGAGTGCGTGGACTCGTCATGCCAGGTCCTTGATGGCGAGGGGCCACAGCTCGGCCACACGGTCGAGGTCATCGTCGGTCAGGATCAGCGGAGGCGCCATGCGGATGACATCGGGCGCCACGGCGTTGACGATGAGCCCGTGCGCGCGTGCAGACGCCTCGAGGTCTGGTGCCACGGGAGTCCGCAGGACAGCACCGAGCAGGAGGCCGCGGCCTCGCACATGCGACACGCAGGTCGCGTCTCTCACGATGCCGGACAGGCGCCCGCCCGCAACCCGCGCACGCGCGACCAGGTGCTCACGCCCAATCACATCGAGCACCGCGAGCGCCGCCGCGCAGCTCACGGGGTTGCCCCCGAAGGTGGAGCCGTGGCTGCCGGGGCCGAGGAGATCCGCTGCGGGACCGAAGGCGATGCACGCGCCAATGGGCAGTCCACCGCCGAGTCCCTTGGCCAGCGTCACGACGTCGGGCAACACGTCGTCAGCCTGATGCGCGAACCAGTCCCCCGTGCGGCCGATGCCGGTCTGCACCTCGTCGAGGACAAGGAGCGCACCGTGGGCATCGCATGCCTCACGCGCCGCCGCCAGATAGCCCTCGGGAGCGGGAATCACCCCACCCTCGCCCTGGATGGGTTCGAGAAAGACGGCCGCAGTCATGTCGTCCACGGCGGCGCGCAGCGACGGGACATCACCGAAGGGCACCACGACGACGTCACCGGGCAGCGGACGGAAGGGATCCTGCTTGGCAGGCTGCGCCGTGAGAGCAAGGGCACCCATGGTGCGCCCGTGGAAGGAGCGCTCGGCGACCACGACGCGCGTGCGCCCGGTGCGCCGCGTCAGCTTCAGCGCGGCCTCGTTGGCCTCGGCACCCGAGTTGCAGAAGAATGCGCGCCCTCCGCGCTCACCCGAGGGGTCCAGGAGTGCGATAAGTCGCTCGGCGAGTGCCACTGCCGGCGGTGAGATGGCCAGGTTGCTGGTGTGCCCCAGCGTCGACATCTGCAGGCTGACAGCGGCGATCACGTCGGGATGCGCGTGCCCGAGTGCATTGACGGCGATGCCGCCGAGGAGATCGACGTACTCACGCCCCTCCGCATCCCATACCCGTGCTCCCTGACCGCGCACGAGCGACATCGACGGAGTGCCGTAGTTGTCCATGAGCGCGGCGCGCCAGCGCTCCTGGAGCGCCGACGTGTCGCCGATCTGGGAAGCCATCATCGCCTCGGCCGCCATC
>JBIKKK010000128.1:0-6217 GCA_044360385.1 Candidatus Nanopelagicales bacterium | reverse complement strand
CACCCAGTTCATGGCTACACCTCCACCACCAGCGTGACTCGCGATAGCGCGGGGACGCTAGGGCCGAAAGGCCAGTGACCGGTCAGCGCGGACCGAACTCCTCCAACCGCGCGATGCCGTGGCGCAGGCCGTCTGCTTCGGCCGCCGCATAGTCGTGGGTGGATACCCAGTGCAGGGCATCGAAGGGACAGACCTCGACGCAGATCCCGCAGTACATGCACAGTCCCCAGTCGATGGTGAATGAGTCGAGCACCGCGACCGTGCGCGGCCTGCGGGCGCCCGGCTCGCTGACCTCTTCGTTGTGGCTCTCGATGTGAATGCACCAGTCGGGGCACTCCTTGACGCAGAGCATGCAGGAGGTGCACGCAGCCGCGTCCAGCGCGATGGCACCGCGTGCCTGAGGCGGCACCTCGCTCATCGCTCCTCCAACCACTCGGGAGGCACGCCGGGCACCTTGGCGCGGCGACCAGACTCCTCGGGCTGGCCCGGCCAAGGAGTCTCAACGCGCGCGGCGAGCGGTGTGTCCTTGCGCAGCGGCGGTGGGCCTTCCACCCCGTGCAGCAGCAGTGGGCGCAGGTCGGAGTGACCGCGGATCTCGACGCCGAACATCTCGTGAATCTCGCGCTCATGCCAGGCCGCAGCCGGAAGCACGGCCGTGACGGAGTCGAGCACGGGGGCGTCACGGTCGAGAACCGTGTGCCCCCAGACCTGCTCGAGCCCTCCATGTGCGGGGCGTCGTACGAGGTGGATGACAGCCTCGATCTGGCCAGCCTGGGGCCGGTCCACCGCGGTGAGCAGGTCGAGGCGGTCGAAGCCCGCGGCCACGTGGCGAGCGACGTCGGCAGCCCAGGCCTCCCAGAGCTCACCGGGAGGCGCGCTCATGCGGGCACCACCAGGGAGACGAGGGCGTCGACGAGCGCCTCGGGGCGAGGCGGGCAGCCGGGGACGTACGTCGACACGGGGATCACGCGATCGACACCCTTCACGACGGAGTAGGAGTCCCAGTAGGGGCCGCCGGAGTTGCTGCAGGCTCCGAAGGACACCGCCGCCTTGGGCTCGGGCAGTGACTCCCACGCGGCGAGCACCTCGGGGGCCAGGGCATCGGTCACCGTGCCCGAGACGACGAGGACCGCCGCGGTGCCGGGTGGTGCATCGGGCTGGGCCGGGACGAGGAGGCCGCGACCGATCGCCGCTGCGAACTCCACCGCACAGCAGGCCAGGCCGAGGTCACGGACGTGGATCCGGATCTCCGGGTGCCCAGCCACGGCGTAGACGCGCTGCTCCCGGACCATCCCGGCAGCGTAATGGCCCCGCCCGGCCCTTCCCGCGGGTCGGCAGGGCGGCGGGCACGGAAGGCGACCCGGGTGGACAATGGGGGCGGCCGCATGGCCCTCCGCTGACGAAGAGGTGAACGTGAGCACCCAGGCCAAGTCGGTCGTCCCCCTCGGCCGCGTCGTCATCCGATTCGCCGGCGACTCAGGCGACGGCATGCAGCTCACGGGCGACCGCTTCACCTCCGAGACCGCTGGCCTCGGCAACGACCTGTCGACACTCCCGGACTTCCCTGCCGAGATCCGCGCACCCGCCGGCACCCTCGCGGGTGTCTCGGCCTTCCAGCTGCACTTCGCCGACCACGACATCATGACGCCGGGCGATCGACCCGATGTGCTCGTTGCGATGAACCCCGCAGCGCTCAAGGCCAACATCCGCGACCTGCGCCCAGGGTGCGACCTCATCATCAACACCGATGAATTCACCAAGCGCAATCTCGAGAAGGTCGGCTACACCTCCAACCCGCTCGAGGACGGATCGCTCGATGCCTTCGCGGTCCACGACATAGCCCTCACCTCGATGACCGTCGAGGCGCTGTCCGGATTCGAGATCTCCAAGAAGGACGCCGAGCGCGCCAAGAACATGTTCGCCCTGGGCCTGCTCTGCTGGCTCTACAGCCGACCGACTGAGGGCACGATCAATTACCTCAAGGGCAAGTTCGCCAAGAAGCCCGAGATCCTCGCCGCCAATATTGCCGCCTTCGAAGCAGGCTGGTCCTACGGCGAGACGACCGAGATGTTCTCGGTGCGCTACGAGGTCAAGCCCGCGCCCATGCAGCCGGGCACCTACCGCAACATCACGGGCAATCCCGCGCTTGCCTACGGCCTCATCGCCGCGTCTCGGCAGTCGGGGCTGCCGCTCTTCCTCGGCTCCTACCCGATCACGCCGGCGTCCGACATCCTGCACGAGCTGAGCAAGCACAAGAACTTCGGAGTCGTGACCTTCCAGGCGGAGGATGAGATCGCGGGCATCGGCGCGGCACTCGGGGCGTCGTATGCAGGCTCCCTGGGCGTGACGACCACATCGGGCCCGGGCGTCGCCTTGAAGTCCGAGACGATCGGTCTCGCGGTGTCGCTCGAGCTCCCGCTCATCATCGTCGACGTGCAGCGCGGCGGGCCCTCCACCGGCCTGCCCACCAAGACCGAACAGTCAGATCTGCTGCAGGCGATGTTCGGGCGCAATGGCGAGGCGCCGGTGCCGATCGTGGCCCCCCGCTCACCCGGCGACTGCTTCGACGCTGCCGTCGAAGCCGCACGCATCGCCGTCACCTACCGCACCCCGGTCTTCCTGCTCTCCGACGGCTACCTCGCCAACGGGTCCGAGCCCTGGCGCATCCCCGACCTCGACTCCCTGCCGGCGATCGATCCCGCCTTCACGACGGAGCCCAATCGCGAGGACGGCAGCTTCTGGCCCTACCTGCGAGACGAGGAGACGCTCGCGCGCCCCTGGGCGATCCCGGGCACGCCCGGCCTCGAGCACCGCATCGGCGGCCTGGAGAAGGCCGACGGCAGCGGCAACATCTCCTACGACCCCGAGAACCACGACCGCATGGTGCGGCTGCGCCAAGCCAAGGTCGACGCGATCGCGCGCACCATCCCCCCACTCGAGGTCGAGGACCCCTCCGGAGACGCCCGGGTGCTCGTGCTCGGCTGGGGCTCGACGTACGGCCCGATCGGGGCGGCGTGCCGCAATGTGCGCGCCCAGGGCATGTCCGTGGCCCAGGCGCACCTGCGCCACCTCAATCCCTTCCCCGCCGACACCGGCGAAGTCCTACGCCGCTACGACCGAGTGATCATTCCCGAGATGAACCTCGGGCAACTCGCGCTACTCATCCGCGGCAAGTACCTCGTCGACGCCATCGGCTACAACCAGGTGCGAGGCCTGCCCTTCACCTCCGAAGAACTCAGCACGACCATCACCGACGTGATCGGGAGCCTGTGACGCCATGACCGCGACCGACCTGCCCATGCCCGGCCTCGCGCTCGTCCCGCGCACGGACGAAAAACAGACCGCCAAGGACTTCAAGACCGACCAGGAGGTGCGCTGGTGCCCGGGGTGCGGTGACTACGCCATCCTCGCCGCAGTCCAGGGCTTCCTGCCTGAGTTGGGCCTGCGCAAGGAGAACATCGTCTTCGTCTCCGGCATCGGCTGCTCCTCCCGCTTCCCCTACTACATGGACACCTACGGCGTTCACTCCATCCACGGGCGCGCACCCGCCATCGCCACCGGCATCGCGATCACGCGCCCAGACCTGTCGGTGTGGGTCGTCACCGGTGATGGCGATGCGCTCTCCATCGGCGGCAACCACCTCATCCACGCTCTGCGCCGCAACGTCAATCTCAAGATCCTGCTCTTCAACAACCGGATCTACGGCCTCACCAAGGGGCAGTACTCCCCCACCTCCGAGACAGGCAAGATCACCAAGTCCACGCCACTGGGCTCGCTGGACCACTCCTTCAACCCCGTGTCGATCGCCCTCGGCGCCGAGGCGTCCTTCGTCGCGCGCACCCTCGACTCCGACCGCAAGCACCTCACGGAGACGCTACGTCGTGCCGCAGCCCACGAGGGCACGGCACTCGTGGAGATCCTGCAGAACTGCAACATCTTCAACGATGGTGCATGGGAGCCGCTCAAGGACGCCGATACCAGCGACGACTACCTCATCCGCCTCGTCGATGGCGAGCAGGTGCGCTTCGGCAAGGACCGCGACAAGGTGGTCGTGCGTGGTGATCAGGGGCATCTCGCCGTCGCTGACGCAGCCACGGTCGATGAGTCCCAGATCATCGTCTTCGACTCCCACGCCCAGGATCCGGGTCTGGCCTTCGCTCTCTCGCGCCTTGCCGATGTGCACTCGCTCAATGACACCGCCATCGGCGTCTTCCGCGATGTCGCGCGCCCGTCCTACGACCGACTGGTGCGCGAGCAGGTCGCCAGCGTGAGCGAGTCAGGCGAGGGCGATCTGGCAGCACTGGTTCGGGGCAAGGACACCTGGACAGTCTCCTGAGCACCAAGCCCCGATCCGAATTCACCACCGGCCTGCTCTTCGGCATCGCCGCCTACGGCCTGTGGGGCGCGTTCCCGCTCTACTTCTCGCTCTTCGATGGCGTCAACCCGATCGAGGTCGTCGCCTACCGCATCGTGTGGTCCTTCGCCTTCTGCCTCCTGCTGCTGCTCTTCATCAAGGGCAGCTGGCGGGTGGTGGGCAGCACCCTGCGCAGCAAGCGCAGCCTCGGCCTCCTCACACTCGCGTCTATCGCCATCGCCATCAACTGGACGACGTACGTCTATTCCGTCTCGACCGATGCGGTCGTCGAAGCGGCCCTGGGCTACTTCATCAATCCGCTCGTGTCCGTGGCCATGGGCGTGGTCATCCTGCGCGAGCGGCTGAGAGCACCGCAGTGGACCGCCGTGGCCGTCGCTGCCATCGGCGTCGTCATCATCGGCATCGCGGAGGGCGCTGCCCCCTGGATCGGGCTCATCCTCGCGATGAGCTTTGGCAGTTACGGCCTGCTCAAGAAGCTCGCCGGTGTCGCCGCGGTGCCCGGGCTGACCGTGGAGACCCTGGTCCTCATCCCGGTCGCCGCCATTGCCCTCGGCTACTTCGAGGTGCAGGGCAGTGCGGCCGTCGCCGATAGCGGGTGGGGCATGGGCGTGCTCCTGGCACTACTCGGACCGGTGACCGCAATCCCGCTCATGTGGTACGCCGCCGCCGCCAATCGACTCCCCCTCGCCACCCTCGGCGTGCTTCAGTACTCCACACCGTCGGTCATCTTCATCCTCGGCATCACGGTCTTCGGCGACGTCGTCAATACCGGCGAGTGGATCGGCTTCACGCTCATCTGGATCGCCCTCGCGATCTTCTCCGTCGACGCAATACGTCGATCGCGTCAACCGAGTCGCGTGGACGCCCTCGAGGTCACCGAGCCGACGTAGCCCTCTCCCTTTTCGCCAGTTATCGGGACTTTTCCGAGTATGGAAGTCCGGATAACTGGCAAAACCCGGCGGCTAGATGCCGGCGCGCTTGGCCTTGTTGAGGATTTCGGCGCGGCCACTCGCGCCGAGGAGCTGGCCTAGCGCGGTCATGTCGGCCTTGATGGTGGCCACGCTGTAGCCGAGCTCCTCCGCGATCTCGCGATTGCCCTTGCCGTCGCGCACGAGGACCAGCACCTCACGCTGGCGCGCGGTGATTTCCAAGGGCGCGACCTCCGAGAGATTGGAGCGCGCAGTGCCCTTGAGGGCAGAGGAGGCTAGGACCCACATCACCGTGGCGCTGAGCAGGCCGTCGATCGTGGCGCGCAGGTGCCAGGTGTGCTCGACCGGGGCCGAGAACCCGAGGACCATGAAGCCGACCGGCGCACCGCGGTGGCGCAACGGGAGGAAGGCCATCTCACCCTGGGTAGGCAGGCTGCGGAAGAAGGGCGCCGCCAGCGGATAGCCCTCAGCCACCTGGTCCTTGGACAACCACTTCTCCGTGCCCATGCGGAAGGTCTCCGCACCAGGCAGGTGCATGTCGGCAGTGACGCGCGCATAGACAGCGTTCTGGCGACGACCCATCCCGTAGGAAGCCACCAGGTCGAGCACATCTCCCTCGGGGCGCGCGGCGTAGACGAGGGCGAGATCGGCACCGAAGGGGGCGAAGAGGCCCCGGCAGATGGCGAAGCCGACGGCGTCGCCATCCGGGAGATCACTCAGCATCCAGAGGTAGGAGATGAGCGGCGTGCCATCGAGGGCGAAGTCCTCGGGGCGGGCGATGTCGCTAAGGCGAGCCTCATCGGCCTCGCGATCCGTGCTTCGACGCCTTGGCATGTCACCCCCCTCGCGCAGCCTCAGACATCCCCCAGTGTGGCAACCCTGTCCTCCGCCCACGGGATCGGGGGCTATAGCC